>JBIIQD010000396.1:0-3612 GCA_044342265.1 Hydrogenophaga sp.
TCGGTGTCTGGGTGACATCCTCAGACGCAAGCATCGGGATGTTCTGCACGGTGGCCGATGGCATGGAACGTCCAACGTCGACTTCCAGGGCTTGGGGCATGTCCTGAGGAAAGTCCTGCTCGGAGTCAGGCATCGCAGGGAAATTGTTCTGATCGTTCATGTCGTTGGGTCCAGAGGGCTGGTCGTGGAGACGGTCGGGGCGGATGTGGCGGCGTGCTTTCATGTTCGGCTTCCAGGTGCTTTCAAGGGCTGCTGGGATTGCACGTCATGCAATACGGGCAGGCTGCCCCCCAACTTTAGCGTCTTGAAAGGCCCCCGAAGGTCCGCGCCCTCATACAGCTGTAACCGTTTGGCCATCAACGTGCCGGTCGATACGCCGGTCTGCGCGACGTAGGCCATGCCGACACACTCAAGCTGGGTGTCTCGTGCCGATGCGCCGATGCCGCCAAGTTGTCCGAACAGATAGAAATCTCCTTGAACGTGCACGGTACCCTTTACGACTCCACCTTTCCAGACAATAAGGCGCCCGTTGACCCGGATTTGCCCTGAAACTTCTCCCTGCACCAGCAGCCCGCCATCGAATTGCAAGTCGCCATCGAGCCGGCAGCCGGCCGCTACTCGGTTCACCACGTTCATGGCGATCGGGTCGATGGTCAACGTGTCCTGGGGCAGCTTCATGTCCATAGAGTCACCCCCCAGAAGATCGCGCTGACCAGCAGCGATCCAAGGCCTAGGACGGCCACCCAAAGGGCATGCCGTTCAAGCAGCCGTCGAAACCTCCCGGGCCTCACGCGCGCGACCCCGACCGGGTCGCAGGCGTGGCTGAGGACGATCCAGTCTTGCCAGAGCCGTGTCAGCCGCGTTTCGCCGCTGGCCATACTGATGTCGAGTCCTTCGGCGTTGGCCTGACCGGGTGTTCGACGGCGGCCCATGAGCGCGGTGAAAGGCGCCCCGACGACGGTTTGGGTGAAGAAGGCGTCGGTCTGGTCCATGATGAAATTGTAATCGGGATGTAACCAAATAATACAAAGGTGTGCGCCGAAAGGTACTCCTGGCTTGAGAACTTGCATGAGGCTGGTCGATGCCGACTCGGCGCGCCATTGTCAATGAAGACAGGGAATCCGCATCGGGCTATTGAGGTAGGTCCCGTCGAAAGGGGCTGCGCTGGTCTAGTTGATTCAAATATCCCTCGACTCCCCGACTTTCGCGGTCGAGGAAGCGGTCAACGGCGTCAGCAAATGCCGGGTGAGCGAGCCAGTGAGCGCTGCCAGTGCGCACCGGCATCAGCGCCCGCGCCATTTTGTGCTCGCCTTGAGCGCCGCCTTCGAAACGCTGAAAGCCGTGGGCGATGCACCAGGCCAGCGGCTGGTAGTAGCAAGCCTCGAAATGTAGGCAATCGATGCGCTCCAATGCGCCCCAATAGCGTCCATAGGCCACACCTCGTTCCCGGTCCAACCCAATCAGGCTGCTGGCCACCGGCAGTCCATCCCGTTCAGCCACAAACAGCAACCAGTGGTCGCCAGCGTCTTGGGCTTGGCGGGCGAAGAAGTCACGGTTTAAGTACGGTGCATTGCCGTGCTCAAGGTAGGTGCGTTCGTAACAGAGGTAGAAGAAATCCCAATCCGCGGCAGCAATGTTCGTCCCTGAGGCATGCCGGAAGCGGATGCCGGCGCCAGCCACTTTGCGTTGCTCCTGGCGAATCTTCTTGCGCTTTTCTTGCTGGAGGTCGGCCAGAAAGTGGTCGAAGTCACGGTAGCCTTGATTGAGCCAGTGGAACTGAACCGTCTGGCGCCGCATAAAACCCGCTGCTTCGCAGGCTTGCAGGTCTTTCTCTTGCGCGAACAAGAGGTGCACAGAAGACAGGCCCTCTTTCACAGCATGCTGGATCATCGCTTCAACGAGCTTTTGCCGTGCGGTGTCGTCTTGCGCCAGCAGCCGGGCGCCCGGCACCGGAGTGAATGGAATGGCCACCAAGCCCTTGGGGTAATACGATAAGCCGTGCTGTTCGTAGGCATTGGCCCAGGCCCAGTCGAAAACATACTCGCCGTAGGAATGCTGCTTGTGAACCAGGGGGCAGGCGGCCTGCAACACACCGCGCCGCCATACCGTCAGGTAGCGTGGCAGCCAGCCGGTCTTTTCGCTCGCGCATCCGCTCTCGTGCAGCGCATCCAGGTATTCGAGTCGCATGAATGGGCTGGGGTCCGCTTCCCGCACCAGTAGGTGGTTCCAGCTGTCCAGCGCAATATCGCCAGGTCGTTCGAAAACCCGGATGACATAATCGTCTGACACCTCGTCTTGGGGTGCCGATTGCACCCGCAGCGGGACATGCCCAGCCGCTGTCTCTTCCCGTTTTTCCGATGTCATGACGCTCAAACTCTGTGTGGCTCAGCTCAATTTTGTGGTGGGCGACATGGCGGGCAACGCCCGCCGCATCATCGAGGCCGCTCGCGAAGCCCACGCCGGTGGCGCACACGTGTTGTTGACACCGGAACTGGCTCTGTGCGGCTATGCCGCCGAAGACCTGTACCTTAGGCCCGCGTTTGTCGATGCCTGTGATGATGCCCTCAAACAGGTCGTGGCAGGAACAGCGGAGCTCAAAGGCCTGCACATTGTGGTGGGTCATCCCGTGCGCACCGATGCGTCCGCCCGGCGCGAGCGCAGCGTATCGGTTGCCAGTCTGCACAACGCCGCCAGCGTGATCAGCGAGGGGCGCATCCACCAACGCTATGCCAAGTGCGAGCTACCGAACTACCAGGTGTTTGACGAGCGGCGCTACTTTGTACCGGGGAGCGAGACCTGTGTGTTTGATGTGAACGGAGCGAACGGTGAGCGTGTGCGTGTGGGTCTGCTGATCTGCGAGGACGCCTGGTTCGACGCTCCCGCCGCGCGGGCCAAGGAAGCGGGAGCGCAGGTGCTTCTGGTCATCAATGCGTCGCCGTTCCACGCCGGGAAAGGCGGCGAGCGCGAAGCCACCATGCGTGACCGGGCGATCGCCGTGGGACTGCCGTTGGTTTATGCGCATCTGGTGGGCGGACAGGACGAAATCGTGTTTGAAGGACGCAGCTTCGTGCTGGGCCAAGGCGGTGAACTGGCGGGCCGTGCCATCAGCTTTGAAGAGACCCTGTTCGAAATCTCTTTGGCCTGCGTCAACGGAGGCTGGGACATTCAAGCGTCTATGGACCGCCCCCACAGCCATGAAGCCGACCTGTGGCACGCCCTGGTGCTGGGGGTGCGTGACTATCTGGGCAAGAACGGATTCCCTGGAGCCTTGCTGGGGTTGTCTGGCGGCATTGATTCGGCGCTGGTGCTCGCCATTGCGGTCGATGCCCTGGGCAAGGACAAGGTTCGGGCAGTGATGATGCCCTCGCCCTACACGGCAGACATTTCCTGGATTGATGCGCGCGACATGGCGGCTAGACTGGGCGTGCGGTACGACGAAATCGGCATCGCTCCTGAGTTCGAGGCCTTCAAGGCTTCCCTGGCGCCCTTGTTCGAAGGCCGCGCCGAAGACACTACCGAAGAAAACCTGCAGGCCCGTATTCGCGGCACCTTGCTGATGGCGCTGTCCAACAAATTGGGATCGATCGTGCTGACCACTGGGAACAAAAGCGA
>JBIIQD010000018.1:0-13437 GCA_044342265.1 Hydrogenophaga sp.
GCCAGGCCGGTCTCTTCGACCGCGCCGTTCTGCCGCAGGATGGCGCCGCACCAGGGGCGGTTGGTGCTGCGCGGGTCGGCCCTGAACGCCGGGTCGCCCGCACCGATCACGATGCCGGCGTTGGCCGCGTTGTCGCTGATGGTGTCGTAGACCTTGCGCATCACCTTGGTGTGGCGGTCGAACTGCTCGATGCGCGCGTCGATGATCTCGATGGCGGGCGTGATGTACTCGGTGGCGGCCAACACGTCTTCCACCGTCACGTTCGGCCCGGCCAGCGGCGCCTTGAGCACGAAGGCCAGCTCGACCTCGACGCGCGGCGCAATGAAGTTCTTGACCGGAATCTCCAGGACCTCGCCGGCCTTGGCGGTGTAGAGCATGTCGTCGAGCAGCGTGCCGTAGTCGGGCTCGTCGATCTGGCTGCTGATCTGCATGGCGCGGCTGGTCAGGCCGATTTTGTGGCCGATGACTCGTCTGCCACTGGCCTTCTCCAGCTCCACCCAGGCGCGGCCGACGCGGTAGCCGTCTTCGATGGTCATGCCGGGGTTGCGTTTGGAAAAATGCTCCACCGGCGTGCGGGTCTGCTGGGACCGCTGCAGCTCGGCGGCGAGCTGCTGAACGAGGGCGTCGTCGAACATGGTTTATGACTTGTTGAAAAGCGGGTGCAGAGAACTGTTCTTGGCATCGAAGACCTCGTGGCCTTCGTCCACCTGCACGGTGATGCCGATGGGGCGGCGCGCGAGCTGTTCGGCGAAGCGCTCCTTCACGCAGGCATTCAGCGCCTCGCCCACGCGCTGGTGCACGACGGCGCTGCGACCTTTGGCCATGCGCAGGCTCATGTAGACGAAGGCGTAGTCGCCGCCCAGGCCCGCCGCGATGCCGGCCGCGCCGCCGTCTGACACGGCGCTGTGTGCGGCGGGGTAGGCGAGCACGCGCGTGCCGCCGGTGGGGAAGACTTGCTTGTCCTGCTCGTCGCGCACGGCGAGCATGGCGTCGGCCAGCGCGCGGCACAGGCCGCTCATGTCGACCCCGCCTTCGGAAGCCGGCTTGTCGAGGTTGGGGGTGTAGAGGATGACGAGGTGGGGCATGAAGGGCTTCCGGTTTACAGGCGCGTGGCGACCGAGGTGTAGCCGTCGGCGCGCGAGGCCACCGGCTGCGGGATGGCGGTGCCACTGACCGGCAGCACCGGGAACAGCGCGTTGATCTGGCCCGTGCCCGAGGCGCCGAAATACGGCGTGACGATCTCGGCCTGCCCGGTGTACTCGCTCCAGCCCAGCACGCCCAGCATCATCGCCGTGTCGTGCATGAAGCCTTCGCCGTGGCCCTTGCTGGCGTACTCGGGCAGCATCTCGCAGAAGTCCTTCCACGCGCCGGCCTTCCACATGCGCACGACTTCATCGTCCAGGTGTTGCAGGAAGGGGCTCCAGACCTTGAACGCGAACTCGGGCGCGAGGCCGTTCTGCGCGAAGCGGTGGCTGAGCGAGCCGCTGGCGAGGAAGGCGACGGTGCCGTCGTAGTGGTCTTCGACGGCCTTGCGCATGGCCCAGCCGAGACGCGCGCTGTCGCCCAGGTAATGCGAGGTGCACAGCGCCGACACGCAGATGGCTTTGAAGTGCTGGTCGGCGTTCATGTAGCGCATGGGCACGAGGGTGCCGTACTCGGGGCCGAGGGTGGTGGCGTGGTGGGCCAGGGTTTCGACGCCGTGTTCGCTGGCGACCTTGGCGAGCAGCTGGCCCAGCGCCAGGTTGCCGGGGATGGCGTAGCCCATGTTGCTGATGAAGTGAGGCAGCTCGTTGCTGGTGTAGGTGCCCTCCCAGTGGGGGGCGCAGTTGATGTGGTAGCTGGCGTTGACGAGCCAGTGGGTGTCGAAGACGACGATGGTGTCGACGCCGAGTGCTTTGCAGCGGCGCGCGATTTCCTTGTGGCCGTCGATGGCGTCCTGGCGGGTGCCTTTGCGCGGGCCGTCGAGTTCGCTGAGGTACATCGAGGGGACGTGGGTGATCTTGCCGACCAGTGCTACTTTGCCCATCTGTCTTGTCTCCTGTTCGTTTCCGTTGTTCGGCTGACGTGTGTGGTGGAAGCCGAGGTGGGTGGTGTACCTCCGCTCATGTCCCCCGGTCTGCGCTGCGCGCAGCCCTCCTCCTTTACTTCGCTGCGGCACACCACCCACCTCGCCTTCTCTCGCTGCGCATCGGCGCTCGAACTATTGAGCGCCAACATTGCTTCTGGCTTGGAGGATTGGGGTACCCGGTGCAGCGAAGTAAAGGAGGAGAAACGGGCAAAGCCCGTTTCGGGGGACATGAGCGGAACCGGGTACCCCGGTCCTCCAAGCCCGCACAGGTCAACGAGCGAAACGGCAGCAGAGCGCACGTCACACACCCCAATGAGGAATATGGTGCGACCCCAGAGACACCGCAACGTTCTTGGGCTCCAGGAACACCTCGTAACTCCAGGTCCCGCCCTCGCGTCCGGTGCCCGACGCCTTGGTGCCGCCAAACGGCTGTCGCAAGTCGCGCACGTTCTGCGAATTCACGAAACACATGCCCGCTTCCACAGCAGCGGCCACCCGGTGCGCCTTGCCGATGTTCTCGGTCCACACGTAGCTGGAGAGACCGTAGGCAATGTCGTTCGCAATGCGGATCGCGTCCGCCTCGTCCTTGAACGGAATCAAGCATGCCACCGGGCCAAAGATCTCTTCCTGCGCTATTCGCATGCGGTTGTCCACGTTGGCGAACACGGTCGGCCACACGTAGTTGCCGGCCTGCACATGCGCCGGCAGCTCGGCCGCATAGCTCGGGCGATCCAGACCGCCGCACAGCATGGTCGCGCCCTCCTTCGGCCCCAGCTCGATGTAGCTGCGCACCTTGGCCAGGTGGCCCTGGCTGATCATCGGGCCGATGGTCGTCTTTTCATCCAGCGGGTCGCCCACCACGATGCGCTTGGCGCGCTCGGCGAACTTCACGGCGAAGTCGGCGTAGATGCTCTGCTGCACCAGGATGCGCGATCCGGCGGTGCAGCGCTCGCCGTTGTTGCTGAAGATCATGAAGATCGCGGCATCCAATGCGCGGTCCAGATCGGCGTCGTCGAAGATCACGAACGGGCTCTTGCCGCCGAGCTCCATGCTGAACTTCTTCAGACCCGCGGCCTTGACGATGCGGTTGCCGGTGGCCGTCGACCCGGTGAAGCTGATCGCGCGCACATCGGGGTGCGCGCACAGCGGCTCGCCCGCTTCCTTGCCGAAGCCGTGCACGACGTTGAGCACGCCAGCCGGGATGCCGGCTTCCAGCGCCAGCTCGCCCAGGCGCGCGGCGGTCATGGGCGAGAGCTCGCTCATCTTGAGCACCGCCGTGTTGCCGAACGCCAGCGCAGGCGCGACCTTCCAGGTCGCGGTCATGAAGGGCACGTTCCACGGCGAGATCAGCGCGCACACCCCCACCGGGTGGAACAGCGTGTAGTTGAGGTGCGTGGGCGTGGGGTAGGTGTGGCCGTCGACGCGGGTGCACATCTCGGCGAAGTAGTAGAAGTTGTCCGAGGCGCGCGGGATCAGCTGCTTGCCGGTCTGCGCGATCACCTGGCCGGTGTCGTTTGTCTCGGTCTGCGCAATCTCTGGCACGTGCTTGGCGATCAGGTCGCCCAGCGCGCGGATCTTCTTCGCCCGCTCGGTCGCGGGCAGGCCGGCCCAGGACGGGAATGCGTCTTTGGCGGCCTGCACCGCAGCGTTGATGTCGGCCTCGGTGCCCGAAGCGACTTCGGCCAGCACGCCTTGCGTGGCGGGGTTGACGGTTTCGAAGTAGTCGCGGCCGGCGACGGTCTTGCCGTTGATGAGGTGGTCGATGCGGGTCATGCTTTGCTCTCGGAGGTGATCGTGTTGGTCAATGCGCCGATGCCGTCGATCTCGGTGACGATCACGTCGCCGGGCTGGCAGTCGACCACGCCGTCGGGCGTGCCGGTGAGGATCAGGTCGCCGGGCATCAGGGTCATGAAGCCGCTGAAGTAGGCGATCAGCGTGGCGACGTCGAAGATCATGTCTTTCGTGTTGCCCTGCTGCGTGAGCTGGCCGTTGACGGTGGTGCGCAGCGCGAGGTTCATCGGGTCCGGTACATCCGCCGCGTCCACCAGCCAGGGGCCAATCGGCGTGCAGGTGTCGCGGTTCTTGACCCTGAGATTGGGCCGGTACCAGTTCTCCAGGTAGTCGCGGATCGCGTAGTCGTTGGCGACCGTGTAGCCGGCGACGTACTGCAGCGCGTCCTCCTTTTTCACGCGCTTGGCGGGCTGGCCGATCACCACCGCGAGTTCGCATTCGTAGTGCATGAACTGCACGCCGTCGGGCCGCACGGTGAAGGCCTTGTGACCCGTCAGAGAAGCCTCGCCCTTGACGAAAGCCAGCGGTTCTTCGGGCGCTTTGAAGGCGAGTTCTTTTGCATGGTCGGCGTAGTTCAGGCCGAGGGCGAGCACGGTGCGCGCGCGTGGTACCGGCGCCAGTGGTGGCAGCCAGGTGACCTCGTCGAAGCCGACGCGTCGGCCCTTGAACGCGGGCGTGAGCAGTTCGAGTTCACCGTTGTTCTCAACAGCGTCGTGGATCGCACCGGCCCAGGCGATTCGGGCGCGTTTCATGTTGATGTGACCCCCACGCTTGGCGCTGACGCGCGCTCGCTGCCCCCCGAGGGGGCTCGCCCGACTTGGGGCGGCCCGGCGTCGGGCGGTTCCTGAACGAAATGGTTGACCAGCGGCGCGAAGCCGGTGGCGGTGATCTCGACCGCGTCGCCGGCCTTCACGCGCGGCCGCGAGCCGTCCTCCAGGCAGTCGGTGCCGACCATCAGGACATCGCCCGGCCGCATCGACTGGAAGGCGTTGACGTCGGCCCACAACGTGGCCGCGTCGCGCACCAGGTTGGCCAGCGCGGTGCGCTGTCGCATCACGCCGTCCACGCGCAGTTCCAGCACCAATGACGACAGGTCGTCCAGCGAGGCCACCGGCCGCACCGCATCGCCCACGCCAAGGAAGCCATCGACACAGCGGAACTTCACCGGCGGGCGGTAGTAGCTCTCGTGCGGAATCGCCACATCGTTGAGCAGCACCGCGCCCGCCACCACGCCGCCCTCGCCCGCCACCAGCCCCAGGCTCGCCGCGACCTCGACCTCGATCACGCCCGGTGGCAACGCGATGGCGTGCCCGCAGACGGTGAAGGTGTTGGCGGTCTTGACATAGAGCACCGGCGCGTTCGGTGGCGCCTTGTAGGGCGCCTCTTGCATGCGAGGCGCCCAGAGCGCGTGTTCGCGCTGGAAGTTCAGCAGGGTGCCGTAGACCGTGCCGGGTGGAAGGAAGGGTGTGTTCATTCGGTTTCTTCAGCTGATTCGACGTCGCCAGTTTTTTCGTTGAGGGGGGCTTCCAGCGCGATCACCTGATCGAGCAGCGTGTAGAGCTTGGACAGTTGCGCCTTGCCCAGTTGCGCTTCCATCCAGGCGTAGTGCGCCTCGATGGTCTGCGATAGCGTGGTCACCAGCTTCAGGCCGGCGCGAGTCGCGCGCACCACCGTGCGCCGCGCGTCCAGCGGGCAGCGCGTGCGGCTGATCAGCCCGTCCCGCTCCATGCGCGTCAGCACGCCGGTGAGGCTGGGTCCAAGCAACAGCGCTTCGCGCGCCACACGCCCAGTCTCGACACCGGCCGGATCGCCCGCGTGCTCGCCCAGGACGCGCAGCACGCGCCATTGCTGGTCCGACAAGCCGTGCTCGCGCAGGCTCGGCCGGGTGTGCAGCATGACGGCCTCGCGCGCTTCAAGCAGAAGCCGCGGGAGATTGCGGTGCGCAAAAGGGACAGGGCGATTCATTTATTTAATATGTTAAATGTTTTCCTGGAGTTCACCAACCACGGGTTATCCCTTGGGAGAGGCCTGCACCGACAATATCGGCATGACCACGTTGAACCAACGGCTGGGCGCCGAACACCTGTTGCTACAAGCCCCCATGGCAGGCTCCCAAGGCTCCGCGCTGGCCCTGGCCGTCTGCGCGGCTGGCGGCATAGGCGCCTTGCCCTCGGCCATGCTCACGCCCGAAGCGCTGGAGCAGGAACTCCTGGCCATCTCAAGGGGCACCGACCGGCCCTGGAACGTCAACTTTTTTTGCCATTCCCTGCCCGCGCCCGACGCTGTACGTGAAGCGCACTGGCGCGAAGCTTTGGCGCCTTTCTATGCCGAGGCTGGGCTGGACATGGCGGGTGTGTCGGCTGGCGCGGTTCGGGTGCCTTTCAGCCATACGGTGGCCGATGTGATCGAACCCTTTCGGCCGCCGATCGTGAGCTTTCACTTTGGCCTGCCAGCGCCGGATTTGCTGGCGCGGGTGAAGCGCTGGGGCAGCGCGGTGATTTCTTCGGCAACAACGGTCGAAGAAGCACTATGGCTCGAAACCCACGGAGTGGACGCGGTGATCGCCCAAGGGGTCGAGGCGGGTGGCCACCGAGGCATGTTTCTGAGCCCCCACGCTCCGCCGCTGCGCGGGTCGCTGCCCCCCGAGGGGGCTGATCCGGCTTGGGGCGGCCCGGCGCCGGATCTCCTCACCTCGCAAATGGGCACCTTCGCCCTGCTGCCGCAGGTGGTGGCCGCCGTGACAGTGCCGGTGATCGCGGCCGGCGGCATTGCCGACGCGGCGGGCGTGCGCGCCGCGCTGGCCCTGGGCGCCACCGGGGTGCAGGTGGGCACGGCCTACCTGTGTTGCCACGAGGCCAGCACCAGCGCCGTGCACCGCGCCGCACTGCAGAGCGATGCCGCCCGCCACACGGCGTTGACCACGCTGTTCAGCGGGCGCCCCGCGCGCGGCATCGTCAACCGCGTGATGCGCGAGCTCGGACCATTGAACCCGGCAGCGCCCGCCTTCCCGCTCGCCACCGCCGCCATGGCGCCGCTGCGCGCGCACTTCGAGGCGCTGGGCAGCGGCGATTTTTCACCACTGTGGTCGGGGCAGAACGCCAGCGGCTGCCAGTCCATCGGGGCGGCTGAGCTCACCCGACAACTGGCACAAGGATTCCAGCCTGTGAGCTGAAGACCTTCGGGCTGGTCACAGCCAGTCGTCGAGATCGCGGTCGGCGCGCACACGGTGCGGGATGTCGCGCTGCTGGTTGAGCCAGCGCTTGAGCGCCGCAGGTTCCCTCACCTGCACCAGGTCTCGCTCCAGTTGCGCCACCGCCGATTCCAGCGCACCCACCTGCGCCAGCAGGTGCTGCTTGAGCGTGTTGGGGTTGGTGGCCTGGCCCGGCGGCAGATCGAACTCACCCGCCAGCCTCTGCTGGCGCGCGGCCCGTTCGCGCTCCAGATCGGCCACCTGCTGCTTGAGAAGCAGGGTCAGCGCGGCCAGCTTGTCGTCGGCCATACGCGACACCGCCGCCGGGTCGGCCAGCTCCGCACGCAGCTGAATCTGCATCAACGTCACCAGGTCCTTGCGGCCATACGCCGCGTTGGCCTCGCTCATGAGCGCGGTCTTGCGCAGGCGCTCCTGCGCATCGGGTTCGCGGTCGGGGTGCAGGGCGCTGGCCAGCTGGCGGAACAGCGTGCGCAGCTGGGTGTCGGCGTCGGTCTGCTGCGCCTGGGCCTTGACCTGTTCGGTGCCCGGCTTCTGGCGGGCCTTGCGGGCTTTCGCCTTGGCCTGGCGGCGCGCCTGCTCTTCGTCCTGCGACTCGCGCAAGCGTGCCATGCCGGCGCGCAGCAGTTCCTCCATCGAAGCCTCTTCCGCTGCCCCGGCCAGCGGCTCGCCCAACGCGTCCTCCAGCCGTGCCCGCAGGGCGTCGGCTGCGGCCTGCTTTTTTTGCGCCAGCGTCTGGCGGCTGTGTTTGTCGTGCAGCGCGGCCATCGCCGTGTCGCCCTCCTCGGCCAGGGTCTGCGCCAGACGGCACAGCGCTTCGGTGGCGGTGTCCTGCTGCAGGCGGCTCAGCGCCTTGCCTTGCAGGTGCTCGGCCAACGCAAGGGCCAGCTCGTGCATCCGCTCGCGCTGACGCTGCTGCAAGGGTGCAACCCAGCGGTGCAGCTCGACCCGGTGCGACTGACCCAGTGCCTCCAGCTCGGCGAGCTGGGCCTTGAGTTTGTCGACGCGGACAAGCTGCAGGTTGAACGCCCGCACGGCAGGCGACGGCGGCAGCTCACCCGCTTGCAATACACGCAAAGTGGCGGCAGAGGGCGCAAGGGGATCGTGGGATGCTGACAAGGGGGGTCCAGGGCTTGCAGGCCAGGCTGGGGCAGCGCAGCGGGACTCGACTATATTGCCTGCCACATGGCCAAAGAAAAAACCCAATACGCCTGCAACGAATGCGGCGGCACCAGTCCGAAGTGGCTGGGCAAGTGCCCGCACTGCGGCGCCTGGAACTCGCTGATCGAATCGGTGGCCGAGTCGTCGGCTCCGTCGAAGAACCGATTCGCTTCGCTGGCCAAGACTGCGGAGGTCACGACGCTGGCCGACATCGACGCCACCGACGTCCAACGCACGCCCACCGGCCACGACGAGCTGGACAGGGTGCTGGGCGGCGGCATCGTCGAAGGCGGCGTGGTACTGATCGGCGGCGACCCGGGCATCGGCAAGTCCACCCTGCTGCTGCAGGCGCTGGACTCTCTGCAGCGCGCCGGCCAGAAGACGCTTTACGTCACGGGCGAAGAAAGCGGCGCCCAGGTCGCGCTGCGCTCGCGCCGGCTCGGGCTCGATGGCTCGCAAGTCAGCGTGCTGGCCGAAATCCAGCTGGAGAAGATTCTCGCCACGCTGGCCCACACGCAACCGGCGATCGCGGTGATCGATTCGATCCAGACCGTGTATTCAGAGCAGCTCACCAGCGCGCCCGGCTCGGTGGCGCAGGTGCGCGAGTGCGCGGCGCACCTGACGCGCGCGGCCAAGGCCAGTGGCACCGCCATCGTGCTGGTCGGCCACGTGACCAAGGAAGGCGCCCTGGCTGGGCCACGTGTGCTGGAGCACATGGTGGACACGGTGCTGTATTTCGAGGGCGACACGCACAGCAGCTTCCGCCTGATCCGTGCGATCAAGAACCGCTTTGGCGCGGTGAACGAGATCGGCGTTTTTGCGATGACCGAGCGCGGCCTCAAAGGCGTGAGCAACCCGAGCGCAATTTTTCTCTCGCAACACTCGGAGCCGGTGCCGGGCAGCTGCGTGATGGTCACCCTGGAGGGCACACGGCCGATGCTGGTGGAGATCCAGGCGCTGGTGGACAGCGGCGGGCCTTCACCACGGCGCCTGAGCGTGGGTCTGGACCGCGACCGCCTGGCCATGCTGCTGGCGGTGCTGCACCGCCACGCGGGTGTGGCCTGCATGGACCAGGACGTTTTCGTCAATGCGGTGGGTGGCGTGCGCATCAGCGAACCGGCGGCCGATCTGGCCGTGATGTTGGCCATCACCAGCAGCCTGCGCGGCAAGGCGCTGCCCAAGGGCTTCATTGCGTTTGGCGAGGTGGGCCTGGCCGGCGAGGTGCGGCCGGCGCCGCGCGGCCAGGAGCGGCTGAAGGAGGCTGCGAAGCTGGGTTTCAGCGTGGCGGTGGTGCCCAAGGCCAACGCACCGAAGAAGAACGACAAAGCGACCAAGTCGCAGTTCGAGGGCCTCACGATTCACGGCGTAGACCGGATCGAAGAGGCCATGGAACTTGCACGGAGCCTGGTCTGAACAAGGTCTGCCACCGCCCGCGGCGCGACTGTGTGGAAAATAGAGCCCATGAATCTCAAGTCCGTCCAAGTCCAGCGCGTCCTGGTGCCCATCGGCATGGTGGTGTTGTTTGGTCTGGCCTGGCGCGCGTACGGTTGGCCTGGATTGGTCGCGGCCTCCGGGGCGCTGGTGTTCTGGATATTGCTGCATTTCACCCGTCTCGTGACCCTGATGGGTCGGGCTGCGAAGCGACCTATCGGTTTTGTCGGCAGCGCCGTGATGCTCAACGCCAAGCTCAAGCCTGGGATGAGTCTGCTGCATGTGGTGGGACTCACCCGATCGCTGGGTGAGCGCCTGTCCGAAGAAGGCGTGCAGCCGGAGGTCTACCGCTGGCGCGATGCCGGGCAATCTCAGGTCACAGCGGACTTTCAGGACGGCAAGCTTCAACGCTGGCTGATGGTTCGTCCACAACCCGATAGCGACTGACCCCAGCCTTTCATGACCAAGAAGTCCCGCGCGGCACCCAGCGCCCGTCGCCCGACCATGACCGACGTGGCCAAGGCCGCCGGTGTGTCTCAGTCGACCGTGTCCATGGTCCTCAACAACGTGGAAGGCGCGCGGTTGGCGGACACCACCAAGGCACGGGTGCTGTCGACGGCCATGGCGCTGGGCTACCGGTTGACCCGCCGCGATCAAGCCTTGCCGTCGGCCCCGACTCTCATCAACTCTGGACGCAATCTGGTGGCCTATCTGGTCGATGAGTTGTCCACCAGCGTGCACCCGGTCCAAAGCGTGGACGGTGCGCGCGATGCCGCCTGGCAACACGACTGTTTGGTCAGCGTGGCGGTGACGCGTGGCAATCTGGAGCAGGAACTGGCCGCCATCCAGGCCTTCAAGAACCACCCGCAACTCCTGGGCTTCATCTATTCCACGATCTTCACGCGAGAAGTCCAGTTGCCTGCGAGTCTGGTCGGGGTGCCCACGGTCTTGCTCAATTGCCACAGCCCCGGGTTTGCCGGCCCGATGATCGTGCCCAGCGAGCTCGCGGGTGGGCATGCCGCGACAGAGTACTTGCTGCAAAAAGGTCATCGCCGCGTTGGTTATGTCAGCGGTGAGCCCTGGATGGAGGCGGCCAAGGACCGGCTCAAGGGCTACCGCCGGGCTCTGGCCACGCACGACATCGCGTTCGATCCGGCGCTGGTGCGTGAGGGCGACTGGAACATGAGCTCGGGGTACGCCGCCACGCACGAGCTGATGCAGCTGGAACGCCCCCCCACCGCCATCTTCTGCGCCAACGACCTGATGGCCATGGGCGCGCTGGACGCACTGCACGAAATGGGCAAGTCGGTGCCGCACGATGTGGCGGTCATGGGCTACGACGACCAGGAGATGGCCCAGCACACGCGACCTGCCCTGTCGACCGCCCTGCTGCCCAACTACGAAATGGGGCGCAGCGCCCTGGAGGCCTTGCTGGAAATGGCCCAAGCCGGTACAAAGGAATTGGTCGCCAGCCGGTCGCGCGTCATCAAGATCGAGTGCCCGCTGGTGCGCCGGGACTCGGCCTGAACCCAAAACAGCGCCGCACGCGAGACCCCTCGCGCAGCGGCTGACCGCCCTCCCAGCCACCTGGAACGCTTAGGGTATTTGCTAATATTATTCGCAAATATTATCAGCAGAATACCCTGATCGACTGTGGTGGGTTTGGATGCTGCGTGGCTCTGACGCAGTCGCGCCACTCGACACACCCATTGCCGCAGCGCGCCTTTGGACCCCAAGGAACAAGAGACATGGCCAGCATCTCGCTCAAATCCGTTTGCAAAGCCTATGGCGACCATGCTCCGGTGGTGCGCAACGTCGATCTGGACATCGCTCAAGGCGAGTTCTGCGTGTTCGTCGGCCCTTCTGGCTGTGGCAAGTCCACCTTGTTGCGCACCATTGCCGGTCTGGAGGACATCACCTCAGGCGATCTGATGATCGGTGACCAACGCATGAACGATGTGGCCCCGGCCCAGCGCGGCGTGGCCATGGTGTTCCAGTCGTACGCGCTGTTTCCTCACATGACCGTGTACGAAAACATGGCTTTTGGTCTGCAGCTGGCCAAGACGCCCAAGGCCGAGATCGACCAGAAGGTGCGCGCGGCTTCGGACATCCTGCAGCTTGGCCCGTACCTGAGCCGCCTGCCCAAAGCGCTGTCGGGCGGGCAACGCCAGCGGGTGGCGATTGGGCGCGCCATCGTGCGCGAGCCCGGCGTGTTTCTGTTTGACGAGCCGCTGTCCAACCTCGACGCGGCGTTGCGCGTGCAAACCCGCTTCGAGATCGCCAAGATCCACCGCGACTTTGGCCGCGCCAGCACGGTCTATGTGACCCACGATCAGGTCGAGGCCATGACGCTGGCCGACCGGATTCTCTTGCTCAATTCCGGATCCGCTGTCGCCACAGAGGGCAGCGTGGCGCAATGCGGCTCGCCGCTGGAGCTTTATCACCGGCCGCGCAACCTGTTTGTCGCGGGCTTCATCGGCTCGCCCAGGATGAACTTCCTGACGGGCACTTTTGTCGAGGGCAACGAGAGCGTTGCTCAGGTGAAGCTCGCGGGCGGCGAAGTCATCCGATCCGCCGTAGATGCACGCGCCTTGCGCCCCGGCCAGGCCATCACCGTCGGCATCCGCCCTGAGCACGCCCGCCTGGACACGGGCCTTCAACACATCGTGCGCGACGTGCAATGGCAAGAGCGCCTGGGCGAGTCCACCTTCCTCTATCTCAAAAGCGGCGACATCGGGGATCCCCTGGTGGTGAAGGCCGAGGGCCTGGCCCGCGCAGAACCCGGCAACCGAGTGGCCATGGCCTTGCCCGAGCAGCACTGCCATCTCTTCGACGACCAAGGTCTGGCCATGAAGCGCACCGTCCGCGAAGCGGACATTCCGGTGGCGCTGGCCGCCTGACGCACATCGCCAGAGCACTCTCCATGGAACTCGGCGTCTGCTACTACCCCGAACATTGGCCCACCGAGCAGTGGCCGCTGGACGCGCGGCGCATGCGCGAGATGAACATCGGATGGGTGCGCATCGCCGAATTCGCCTGGAGCCGCATCGAGCCCTCGCCCGGTGTGTTCGACTGGGCCTGGCTGGACCAGGCCATCGACACCTTGCATTCTGCAGGCCTCAAGGTGGTCATGTGCACGCCCACGGCCACACCGCCCAAATGGCTGGTGGACCAGATGCCCGACATGCTGGCGGTCGACGTGCAAGGACGAAGCCGAGGATTCGGTTCGCGCCGTCACTACTGCTTTTCCCACTCTGGCTACCGCGAACAGAGCCGCCGCATCACGCAGGCGGTGGCCGGGCGCTACGGCCACCACCCGGCCGTGCAGGCCTGGCAGACCGACAACGAGTACGGCTGCCACAACACCGCCATTTCTTACAGCGCCGCCGCAGCCGCGGGCTTTCGCGCCTGGCTGGCCGCACGCTACGGCAATGTGGCGTCGCTCAACAAGGCCTGGGGCGCGGTCTTCTGGAGCCAGGAAGTTCGCAGCTTCGACGAAGTCGATCTTCCCAACCTGACCGTCACCGAGGCCAATCCGACGCACCGGCTGGACTTCCAGCGCTACAGCTCCTGGGCGGTGGCGCGGTTCCAGGAAGACCAGTACGGGCTGCTCAAGGCGCTGTCGCCCGGTCGCCCGGTGAGCCACAACTTCATGGGCTTCTTCACCGAGTTCAACCACCACGAGGTCAGCGAACACCTGGACATCGCCACCTGGGACAGCTACCCGCTGGGCTTTACCCAGGACTTCTTTCTCAGCCCGCAAGAGAAAGTGCGGTAC
>JBIIQD010000397.1:0-3563 GCA_044342265.1 Hydrogenophaga sp.
CACCGAGCGTTCGACCAGGGCGCGGTCCACCGGGGGCAGGCGCAGGTCGTCCAACGTGTGATTGAGCGCCACGACGAAATCGCCCAGCGTGTCCACCATCGTGCCGTCGAGGTCGACGATCACGGCCTGAATATCTGAAAACTTCAAGACGACTCCGGAGAAAGTGTCTGCATCCAGGGATGCCGCGGAACTGGCTTTGCCAGGCCGCAGGCATCGCCCCCTGGGGGGTGACGCGCAGCGGCGCGGGGGGATCAGGCGAGTGCCGCCCTCATGCTGTCGATCACGCCCTTGTAATCCGGCTTGCCGAAGATCGCGCTGCCGGCCACGAAGGTGTCAGCGCCCGCATCGGCCACGCGGCGGATGTTGTCGGCCTTGATGCCGCCGTCCACCTCCAGGCGGATGTCCTTCCCCGAGGCCTCGATGCGCTTCTTCGCCGCTTCGATTTTGCGCAGGGCCGAGTCGATGAAGCTCTGGCCACCAAAGCCCGGGTTCACGCTCATGATCAGGATCAGGTCGATGTCGTCAATCAGGTAGTCCAGCACGTCCAGCGGCTGCGCGGGGTTGAAGGTGAGGCCGGCCTTGCAGCCCCTGGCCTTGATGGCCTGCACGCTGCGGTGCACGTGGGCCGAAGCGTCGGGGTGGAAGCTCACCAGGTCGGCCCCGGCGTCGATGAAGGCACCGGCCAGCGCGTCCACCGGCTGGATCATCAGGTGCACATCGATGGGCACTGGCGTGCCGTCGGGCGTTTTCGCGTGAGGCTTGAGCGCCTGGCAGACCATGGGGCCAAAGGTCAGGTTGGGCACGTAGTGGTTGTCCATCACGTCGAAATGGATCCAGTCGGCACCGGCGGCGATGACGCTTCTCACTTCTTCGCCCAGGCGAGCGAAATCGGCGGAGAGGATGGACGGGGCGATGCGGAAGGTGGTCATGGTCAACGGTCAGAAATCAAGTGCGTCATTTTCGCAGGCTTGAAGGTGTTTTTCTGCAGCGCGGTAACATGATCACCATGCCGAAATACCATTTCACCTGCGAGGTGGAACCCCAATACCTTGCCGAGCAATCATCGCCGGACGAGGAGGTGTTCGCTTTCGCCTACACCATCACGATCACCAACACCGGCGAAGTACCGGCTCAACTGATCTCGCGCCATTGGATCATTGACGATGCGCAGGGCCGTACCGAAGAGGTCAAGGGTCTGGGCGTGGTCGGCAACCAGCCGCTGTTGCGCCCGGGTGAGTCGTTCCAGTACACCAGTGGCACCCGACTGTCCACGCGCTCGGGCAGCATGCGCGGCAGCTTTTTCTGCGTCGCCGAGGACGGTGAGCGCTTTGAAGCCGAGGTCACGGAGTTCGCGCTGGTGGCCGAGGGCGGCGCCGCCGGCGGAGATGCTCCGCCGCGCGTTCTGCACTGAGTCCTCCCCGCCAGTGACCCGCCGCATGGAACTGGTCAAACTGCTGGAGACCCTGGATCCCGAAGCGCCCTTGGCCCAGCGTCACCTCTGGCTGATTGGAGCCCTGCACTGGGTGCGCGGCGACGGGACGGATGCTCAACTCAGTGTGGCGCGTGTGCGGCTGCTGCTTGACGCGGTGCAAGCCCGCCCTGAATGGCTGTCGCGTTGGTACCGCTGGTGGCGACAATTCATCAACACGGTGGACCTTGCTCCATTGCTGGCGGATCACGGCTTTGCGCCCCGCACCGCCTTTCTGAGTGAGTTTGGTGACCGGATAAGAAGGAAGCTGCTGCCAGGCACGCCCGAGACCACCGACATGGGGGCCCTGTTCGACCTGATGCTGCCCAGCGCTGCGGATGTTCGCTGGCTGCGGGCACTGGACAGCCAGACCCTGCAGCGCATCGAAACATTGCTGTTCACACCCGCTGATGAGGCTGGAGCGACGGCATCGCCCGGTCTGTGGGAGCGCTCGCTGCTGGACGCGCTGGTGTTCTGTGTGGGTCAGATCACCGCCACCGGCTATGCCGCGGAAATCCGCGTGCGCATGTCCGAGGCGGCCAAGGGTGAGCGAAGCTTTCACCAACTGCCCGTCGATATGGAAAACCTGCGCGATGCAGTGCTGAACCACGGCGCGCATGGACCCGAGGCGCAAGGGATGGCAACCGCCTTGCGCGCCCGGCTGGACGCCTGCCGTCATGCCGCCCACAGTGTCTATGCGCATCTGGACGCGCACGGCGTCTCGGTCGGCATCGTGTTTCGCCTGCGCCAATTGCGCGAGCGCGTGCTGCGTGCCAAATCGCTGCTGGACTGCATGCAGTCAGAACAGCAAGAACGCGCCACCGCCGCTTTGTTGGCTGACCTGGCACAGGTCGGCCAGGACAACCGCAGCCTGCGCGCACTGATCGCCAGCAACACGCAACTGACCGCCGCCAAGGTCGCTGAGCGCAGCGCCGAAAGCGGAGAGCATTACATCACCCGCGACGCGGCCGAGTATCGGCAAATGCTGGGCAAGGCGGCCGGCGGCGGCGCCCTGATCGGCTTGACGACCTGGGTCAAGTTTGCGCTTTATGGTCTGGGGCTGTCGCTGTTCTGGAACGGCTTTGCCGCAGGCCTGAACTACGCCTTTTTCTTTGTGCTGGTGCAACTCCTGCACTGGACCGTCGCCACCAAGCAACCAGCCGTGACCGCGCCCGCCATGGTCGCCAAACTGCGCGACATCCGTCAGCCTGGCGCGGTGCGGCGCTTTGTCGATGAAGTGGCCAATCTGTTGCGCTCGCAAATCGCGGCAATCCTGGGCAATGTTGGTTTGGTGATCCCGGTGGTGATGCTGATCAGCGGCCTGCTCAGCGTCTTCAGCGGCACGCCCATGATCGACACCAACCAGGCAAGGCATGTGCTGGACGACATGCAGCTGCTGGGACCCACCGCGCTGTTTGCGGCGTTCACTGGCATTCTGCTGTTTGCCTCCAGCATCATCGCTGGCTGGGTCGAGAACTGGTTCGTGTTCCACCGCCTGGACTCGGCCATTCGCCACAACCCCTCGACCACCCATTGGCTCGGCAAAGAGCGCGCTGATCGCTGGGCGACATTCCTGCGTTCGAACATTTCGGGTCTCGCCGCCAACATCTCGCTGGGTCTGATGCTGGGTATCGTCCCCGCCTTCGCCGAGTTCTTTGGACTGGGCCTGCAAGTGCGACACGTCACGCTGTCGGCGGGCCAGATGGCGGCGGCTGCCATGGCGCTGGGTTGGGAGGTGCTGCGAGAACCGGCGTTCTGGTGGGCGGTGGCAGGCGTGGTCGTGATCGGTCCGCTGAACCTGGCGGTCAGTTTCTATCTTGCCTTTCGTCTGGCTCTCAAGGCACAGGCCATCAACGACGCCCACCGCCACCGCATCGGCGCCGCCATCCGCCACCGGCTGCGCCACGCGCCGCTAAGTTTCCTGCTGCCCCCGCGTCCTGACAACGAGCCACCGCCGGATGCCAGCGACGACGGCCTCATCACGGATCCAAAGGAAGGGGAGTTGCCGCGTGGGTGAATTCGAACTGATCCGGCGCCACTTCCAGCGCTCCAGCGTTGTCCCGCCCGGTCATGTCGTGCTGGGCGTCGGTGATGA
>JBIIQD010000398.1:0-3562 GCA_044342265.1 Hydrogenophaga sp.
CAAAAAAGCCGTGTGGAAGCCACACGGCGCAGAAGGGAGATCTTCATGCAGGGCTATTTCGAGAGCATCCTCATCGTGTCCTCCAGCCCCCTGAGGGTCAGCGGGTACATGCGCTGGCTCATCAGTTGCTGAATCACGCTGATGCTTTGTCGATACTGCCACACCCCTTGAGGTTCCGGGTTGATCCAGGCGAATTTAGGAAACGCATGTGTGAGCCGCTGTAACCATTCGGCACCGGCTTCCTCGTTGTTGTATTCCACGCTGCCGCCGGGTTGCAGGATTTCGTAAGGGCTCATGGTCGCATCGCCCACGAAAATCAGCTTGTAGTCCTTGTTGTACTTGCGGATGATGTCCAGCGTCGGGAACTTCTCGGCGTAGCGCCGCCGGTTGTTCTTCCACATGAAGTCGTAGACGCAGTTGTGGAAGTAATAGAACTCCAGGTGCTTGAACTCGCTCTTGACCGCGCTGAACAGTTCTTCGACACGCTGGATGTGCTCGTCCATCGTGCCGCCCACGTCCATCAGCAGCAGCACCTTCACGTTGTTGTGCCGCTCCGGGATCATCTTGATGTCCAGATACCCGGCGTTGGCGGCGGTGGAGCGGATGGTGTCGGGCAAATCCAGTTCCAGGTCGTTGCCCTCTCGCGCGAACTTGCGCAGGCGGCGCAACGCCACCTTGATGTTGCGCGTGCCCAGCTCCTGCGTGTCGTCGTAGTCGCGGTAGGCGCGCTGCTCCCACACCTTCACCGCCGATTTGTTGCCGCCCTTGCCGCCGATGCGCACGCCTTGCGGGTTCTTGCCACCATGGCCGAACGGAGAGGTGCCGCCCGTGCCGATCCACCTGCTGCCGCCCTCGTGGCGCTCCTTCTGTTCTTCCAGCCGCTTTTTCAGCGTCTCCATCAGCTCGTCCCAGTCCATCTTGGGCGCATTGGCGATCTGCTCGGCGGAGAGGATGCGCTCCATCTCCTGGCGCAGCCAGTCGGCGGGAATCGGCTTGGTGAAGTCCGCGATCATCTCCACGCCCTTGAAGTAGGCGGCGAAGGCGCGGTCGAACTTGTCGTAGTGCTTCTCATCCTTGACCAGCGCGGTGCGGCTGAGGAAGTAGAAGTCGTCCATGGTGCAGGCGTCGGGGTTGGTCGGACCCACCACGTCCTGCTTCAGGGCTTCGAGCAGCGTCAGGTATTCCTTGACCGAGACCGGCAGCTTGGCCGCGCGCAAGGTGTAGAAGAAGTCGATCAGCATGGCAGATTGCCAGACGTCGAATGGACGTGCCACCAGCGCCCCGCCGCCGGGCCGCCCCAAGGCGGGGCAGCCCCCGGAACCGGCGTGGACCGGGGCCCTTCCCAGTCCTGGGGCAGCGACACGTGAAACGTCGGAGCGTGGGGGTTCATCGATTCCTCTGGTTCATGAACACCAGCTTTTCAAACAGCGTGGTGTCCTGCTCGTTCTTGAGCAGCGCGCCCACCAGCGGCGGCACCGCCACCTTGCTGTCGGCGCTTTGCAGCGCTTCGAGCGGAATGTCCTCGGCCATCAGCAGCTTGAGCCAGTCGATCAGCTCGGAGGTGCTGGGCTTTTTCTTCAGGCCGGGCAGGTTGCGCACGTCGTAGAAGGTCTTCATGGCCACCGTCAGCAGGTCCTGCTTGAGACCGGGGAAGTGCACGTCCACGATCTTCTTCATCGTGTCCGCTTCAGGGAACTTGATGTAGTGGAAGAAGCAGCGGCGCAGGAAGGCGTCGGGCAGCTCTTTCTCGTTGTTGGAGGTGATGAACACCAGCGGCCGGTGCTTGGCCTTGATGAGTTCGCGCGTTTCGTAGCAGTAAAACTCCATGCGATCGATTTCGCGCAGCAGGTCGTTCGGAAACTCGATGTCGGCCTTGTCGATTTCATCGATCAGCAGGGCGACCGGCTGGTCGGCGGTGAAGGCCTGCCAGAGCACGCCCTGCACGATGTAGTTGCGGATGTCCTGCACGCGCTCGGCGCTGTCGGCGGTGTTGAGCTGACTGTCGCGCAGGCGGTTCACCGCGTCATATTCGTACAGCCCCTGCTGTGCCTTGGTGGTGCTCTTGATGTGCCACTGCAGCAAAGGCATGTCCAGCGCCTGCGCCACTTCCTCGGCCAGCATGGTCTTGCCGGTGCCCGGTTCACCCTTGATCAGCAGCGGGCGCTTGAGCGTGATCGCGGCGTTGACGGCCAGCATCAGGTCTGGTGTGGCGACGTAGTTTTGTGAACCTTGGAATTTCATGGAGAAGGCTGGTGATGAGTGGCGGCAGGTGCGCAGAACAGGGTTGCTGACGCGAGGCAGGCGGTGGTCGAGTCTATATAATCGCTTGTTGATTCTTATCAGTCGTCCATCTCATTGTGCTTGCAAAATGAACCAACTGTTGCCCACGTTCGCCCGTACTGTTGTCGCCGCTGCGACCCTTTTTGCGACCTTGTCGGCCGCCCAGGCACAAGGCGTGACCGGTTCGGCTGAAGCAGGACAAAAGAAGGCCGAGATGTGCATTGGCTGCCATGGCATCAAGGGCTACCAAAACAGTTTCCCCGAAATCCACAGGGTCCCGAAGATTTCGGGCCAGTCCGACAAATACATCGTCTCCGCCTTGAACGCCTACAAGAAGGGCGAGCGCAAGCACCCGTCGATGCGCGGCATCGCCGGTTCGCTGTCCGAGCAGGACATGGCCGACCTCGGTGCCTTCTATGCGGCGCAGGGCGGAAAAGCCCCGGCCGATACCCCAAAAGCCGCCAGTGTGGCCACCGCCGCGTTGATCGAGAAGGGCGCCTGCGCCTCTTGCCACGGCGCCAATTTCGCCAAACCCATTGACCCGAGCTATCCGAAGATCGCGGGTCAACACGCGGACTATCTGTATGTGGCGCTCAAGTCTTACACCGTGGAGGGTAACAACGTGGTGGGTCGCTCCAATGGTGTGATGGCGGGCATTGCCAAGCAGTTCAAGCCGTCCGAGATGCGCGAGATGGCCAAGTACCTTGGTTCGCTGGAGACGGATTTGCAGATCGTGCCGCGTTCGAGCTTCCGCTGATCGCGTGTCCTCTCAAGAAAGCCGCTCGTTGAGCGGCTTTTCTATTTCAGTCCTGGGTGGCCCGGCGCCTCACCTGGTCGATGTAAGCCTGTCCGTCGGGAGGGCGACCCGAACGCTGGCTTTCCCAGAGCATGCTGCCCAGGCATTCCATCACTTCGTGGTGCGCGGCGTGCAGATCATCCCGACGCGCAGCCAGCAATTCCACAGCCTGCCGGATACCGGGCGGCTGATCGATGCTGCACTGCTCGCTGATGGACAGGTGCATCGACAGGTGAAGGAACGGGTTGGTTCGTGTGCCGTCGCCAGGCTGGGTCAAATGGGCCAGCGCGGTGTCGATATCTGCAAGTTCGGCGTGGTACTCGGGGTGCTCGCTGATCCATTGACCTGCCAGCACTTCAATGGCTTCCATGGATTGGCCGCTGTGCTGCTTGGCATGTACCGAGCAGAAAAAGCGCCGGACATCGGCTTGCGAGGGGCTGAACATGGATGAATTATCCTGCTTGTTTTTTTAGGAGACCTTACATG
>JBIIQD010000399.1:0-3557 GCA_044342265.1 Hydrogenophaga sp.
CAGCTCGGCGTCGTAAAACTGGCTCATCCGGCGCATGAACTGGCGCAGCTTGAGGTTGGTGCAGCCCTGGGGCAGGACTTTCGGAACGGTGGTTGCAGGCATGATTCAATTGTATCTACAATCATTGCATATGCAACCGACTTGAGGACCAGGAACCATGGACACAGAGAACATCCGCCACCGCTGGGAGCAGGAAGAAGCCAGCGTGCGCCAGCGCATCGAGGCCGCTGGCGGGCGGGCGGGCGTTTCAAAGCCGGAACAGATCGCGGGCAAGACCGGACTGGAAATCATGCAGGCGCTGCTGCGCGGCGAGCTGCCCTACCCGCCCATCAGCGAGACGCTGGGCTTCTTCCTGATCGAAGTCGGCGACGGCCACGCGGTGTTCCAGGGCGCGCCGCAGTTCAAGCACTACAACCCGCTGGGCACCGTGCACGGCGGCTGGTACGCGACCCTGCTTGATTCGGCGCTGGGCTGTGCGGTGCAGACCAAGCTGCCCGCGGGCACGGGCTACACCACCGCCGAACTGGGCCTGAACATCGTGCGCGCCGCCAGCGACAAGACCGGCCCGCTGCGCGCCATCGGCAAGGTAATCCACAGCGGGCGGCAGATGGCGACCGCCGAGGCGCGCATTGTCGGCCCCGACGGCAAGCTGTACGCCCACGCCACCACCACCTGCTTCATCTTCGACGCGTCGCGGGCCGGCCGCTGAACACCCGCCGGAGCGATCAGGCGGGCAGCGTCCAGCTGGCGCGGCAGCCGCGCGGATCGCTCACGTTGTCGATCTTCAGCTTGCCGCCGTGCAGCTCGCTGACCTCCTTGACCAGGCACAGCCCGAGACCCGAACTCTTCTCCTGGGTGTCCGCACGCGGAAGCGAATAGAAGCGGTCAAAGATCTTCTCGGCCGCGTAGTCGGGCACGCCCGGTCCCTCGTCGCGCACCGACCACTCGACCGCACCCTGCAGCGCCCGGACCGACACCGTCAGGGCGCCGCCATGCGGCGAAAAATCGATCGCGTTGTCCAGGAGGTTCTGCAGCGCCTGCGCGATCAGGAAACGGTCGCCACGCACCGTCACTCCCTCTGCGATCGACACGTCCATCTGCAGGTTCCTGAGCCGCAGCCGCGGCTCGGCCGTGTTCAGCAGCTCGCGCGTGAGCGCCGCCAGGTCCACCGGCTCGACGGTGCGCAGCTGGCGCATCTGCTCCACATCGGCCAGCGCCAGCAACCGGTCGATCAGCTGGCGCAAGCGTTCGGCCTGGCGCTGGATGTTGCCCGCGAAGCGCTCGCGGTCGGCCTCGGGCATCGGCTCCTGCAGCAGTTCGGCCGCACCGCGGATCGCCGCCAGCGGACTCTTGAGCTCGTGCGTCAGCGTGTGCACGTAGTTCTCGACATAGGCCTTGTCTTCGAGCTTCAGGCGCATGCGCTCGACCGACTGCGCCAGATCGGCGAACTCGGTGTTGCCCGAGAACCGGCCCATGCGCGGCAGCTCGGCCCGCTCGCCGCGCGCCACCGCGTTGGCGTAGCCACGCAGTCGCGAGAGCGAACTCGCGATCCACCAGGTGAACAGCAGGCCAATCGCCAGCGACAGCCCCAGCAGCACCCAGGACCAGTTGAGGATGCGGTCGCGGCTGCGCTGGATGTAGGGCTCCAGCGTCTGGTTGGGGCGCGAGACGGTGAGCACGCCGATGATCTGCTGGCCGTCCCGGATCGGCGCCGCCACGTGCATCACCGTGCGGTCGGCGTCGTATTCGCTCTCGCCGCTGGAGCGCGCGCCGTACTCGCCGCGCAGGGTTCGGAGCACATCGTTCCACCGGGAATGGTCCTTGCCGACATCTTCGCCCCGGCTGTCGAAAACCACCGTGCCGCGCGCGTCGGTGACGGTGACGCGGTAGTCGATGCGCTCCTTGCGAAAGCCCCAGATCGTGGCCCCCGGGTCCACCTGAGGCAGTGCCGACATCGCCTGCGCGAACGGGCCGGTGGCAATGGCACCGGCCTTCAGGTCCGGTGCCGCCACCAGGGCCAGCGCGTTCGCCGAATCGATCAGGCTGTCCTCCATCGCCAGCCGCGTGCCCGGCTTGACCTCCTCGATGAAGACGCGCAGCACCACGAACAGCGCCAGGCCGAGCACCAGGAAGAATCCGAGCAGAAGGCGGAGGCCGATGCGCATGAAATCAGGTGGGCAGCGTCAGCGAATACCCCATGTTCCGGTGCGTCTGGATCAGCTCGGGCGATAGGCCGCGCTCGCGCAGCTTGGCGCGCAGCAGCTTGACGTGCGCATCGACCGTGCGGTCCAGCGTGTCGGGTGCGTCGGCCCAGACCAGGTCCATCAGCTCGGCGCGCGAGTAGATGCGGCCCGGGCGCCGCAGCAGCGTTGCCAGCAGCAGGTACTCGTAGCGCGTGAGCGCCAGGTAGCCACCGCCGCAGGCGATGCGCTGCGCGGCGTCGTCCAGACGCAGCGCCAGCTCACCCTCGGTGTCGGAACCGGCAGACGGCGCGGCACGCACCGAACCGCTGCGCCGCAGGATCGCCTTCACCCGCGCGCAGACCTCGCGCGGCGAAAACGGCTTGCTCACGTAGTCGTCCGCGCCGAGCTCCAGCCCGAGCACACGGTCAATCTCTTCGTTGCGCGCCGTCAGGAAGACGATGGGCAGGTCGCTGGTCCTGCGGATGGCACGGCAGACGTCGAAGCCGTTGCCGTCGGGCACGCCAACGTCGAGGATCGCGAGGTCGGGCGGCTGCTTCGCAAAAGCCGCCAGCGCGTCCCGCGCCAGGGCAACGTGGGTCACCTCGAAGCCCTCGCTGCGCAGCGGGTAGAGCAGCGTATCGGCGATGGCGGGTTCGTCTTCGAGGAGGAGGATCTGGGGCATGGCATACAGGAGCGGTCAACCAGACGGCTACTCTGCCACACCCAGCACGCGCTCCAGCTCGCGCCGCATGACCCCACGGTCCACATCGACCCCACTCCACAGCCGGATCGCCACCGCGCCCTGATTCACCAGCATGCCCAGCCCGTCGAGCACGGTGCAGCCGGCCGCCTCAGCGGTGCGGATGAGGTGGGTGCGCGGCGGGTTGGGGATCGCGTCGGCGACCACCATGCCCGGACGCAGGGTGCTCCAGTCGATGTCGAGTTGGTCGTCCACATGCGGGAACAGGCCGATCGAGGTCGCATTGACCACGATGCCGGTACCGGCGGGAATCGGCATCGCGGGGTGCCAGTGCTGGTACTCGGCGCTGGCTGCGGTTTTCGCGGCGATCAGGTCGGCGAGCTCCTGCCCGCGCAGGCGGCCCCGGTTGACCACCGTGATGTGCGCCGCGCCAGCCAGTGCCAGCTCGACCGCCACTGCGCGCGCCGCGCCACCCGCGCCAAACAGCAACACCCGTTGCCCTTCGATCTCGCACACCGGGCGCAACGCTTCCACAAATCCCTGGCCATCGGTGTTCTCGCCGATCAGCAGGCCATCTCTGTGTACCACCGTGTTGACCGCGCCGATGATCTGCGCCGAGGGCGCGAGGTGGTCCAGGTGCTCGATCACCGTCACCTTGTGCGGCAGCGAGCAGT
>JBIIQD010000400.1:0-3545 GCA_044342265.1 Hydrogenophaga sp.
CGTAGTGCGCATCAACCCCAGTGTGCAGGCGGGTAGCCGCAGCGTACTGGTGTATCTGCGCCTTCCGACTGCCAACGGCATGCGCCAGGGCCTGTTTGCGCAGGGTGAGATCGTGACCGGGCAGCTGAATGCAACGGCCGTGCCACTGTCAGCGGTGCGCAACGACAAACCTCAGCCTTACATCCAGGTGATCCAGGCTGGCAAGATCGCCCATGTGCCTGTGGCGCTGGGCCGTCAGGGTCTGTTGGACGGCGAGCCGATGCTTGTGATCGACGCTGTGGCCGCTGCGCCTGTCGGCGCGCAGTTGTTGCGCGTGCAGGCAGGTCTGATTCGCGAAGGCACCGAGGTCAAGCTGGCGGCGCCGATCGCCGCTGCGGCCGCCCCGGCCAAGGCTGCGTCGAACTGAGCGCCGCGCCATGTGGTTCACCCGCGTTTCGCTGCGCAACCCGGTCTTCGCGACCATGGTCATGCTGGCCTTGTTGGTGCTGGGACTGTTTTCGTTCCAGCGCCTGAAGGTCGACCAGTTCCCCAACATCGATTTCCCGGTGGTCGTGGTCACGACCGAGTACCCCGGTGCCTCGCCCGAAATTGTCGAATCCGAGGTCACCAAGAAGGTCGAGGAAGCGGTCAATGCGATTGCGGGTGTGAATGCGCTGAGTTCGCGCAGCTATGAAGGCCAGTCGGTTGTCATCATCGAATTCCAGCTGCACATCGACGGCCGCAAGGCCGCCGACGATGTGCGCGAAAAGGTTGCCATCCTGCGCCCGACCCTTCGCACCGAGGTCAGGGAGCCACGGGTACTGCGCTTTGACCCGTCGGCGCGCTCGATCTGGTCGGTGGCCGTCTTACCCGAAACAGTGAATGGCAAAGCGCCTTCAGCGGTGGAGCTGACCACCTGGGCCGAACAGACCCTCAAGAAGCGCATGGAGAACGTGCGCGGCGTCGGCTCGGTCACCCTGGTCGGCGGCACGCGCCGCGCGATCAATATCGACATCGACCCGGCGGCCATGGAAGCCCTGGGCGTCACCGCCGATCAGATCGCCACCGCTGTGCGCAGCGAGAACCAGGACCTGCCGGTTGGCACACTCAAGACGAACGAGCGCGACCGCGTGGTGCAGGTGCTCTCGAGGCTTAAAAACCCGAAAGACTTCGAAGGCATCATCGTCGCGCGCCGCGGTGGCAGCGCGGTATACCTCTCTCAAGTGGCCAAGGTCAGCGACGCGACCGAGGAGGTCGATAGCCTGGCGCTCTACAACGGTCAGCGCACGCTGCTGCTGCAGGTGCAGAAGGCGCAAGACGAAAACACGATTGCGGTGGTCGATGGCTTGAAGACGACCGTGGAGGCGCTCAAGGCGGAACTGCCCCCGGGCGTGCGCCTGGAGCCGATTGCCGATGGCTCGCGCCCGATCAGGGTCTCGGTCGACAACGTGCGCCGCACCTTGATCGAAGGCGCGTTGCTGACCGTGCTGATCGTGTTCCTGTTTCTGAACTCGTGGCGCTCGACCGTGATCACCGGTCTGACGCTGCCCATCTCGGTCATCGGTACCTTCTTTTTCATGAACCTGTTCGGGTTCACCATCAACATGATCACATTGATGGCGCTGACGCTGTCGGTGGGACTGTTGATCGACGACGCCATCGTGGTGCGCGAGAACATCGTGCGCCATGTGCAGATGGGCAAAAAGCCGTTCGACGCCGCAATGGAGGGCACGTCTGAAATCGGTCTGGCGGTGCTGGCCACGACGCTGTCCATCGTGGCGGTGTTCCTGCCGATCGGTTTCATGGGCGGCATCATCGGCAAGTTTTTCCACGAGTTCGGCATCACGATGGTGGCTGCCGTACTGATCTCGATGTTTGTCAGCTTCACGCTGGACCCCATGCTGTCTTCGGTCTGGCACGACCCGGAAATCGACAAGCACGACGGGGCCCTCGGCAAACCCCTTGCCCCCTTCAGCCTGTACGACAAGACGATCGGCCGCATCACGGGCTGGTTCGACCGCCTGCAGGACCGCATGGCCGACACTTACCAAGGCGCGCTGCGTTGGTCGCTCACGCACAAACTGTCCACCCTGGCAGTGGCGCTGTGCGTTTTTGTCACCAGCGTGTTCATGCTGCCGCTGCTGGGCACCGAGTTTGTGCCCAAGGCCGACTTCTCCGAAACCTCGCTGTCGTTCCACACACCGGTCGGTTCTTCGCTGCAGGCCACCGAAGCGAAGACAAAGCAGGTCGAGGCGGTCCTGCGCGAGTTCCCCGAGGTCAAATACACGCTGTCGACCATCAACACCGGCAACGCCCAGGGCACCATGTACGCCAGCCTCTACGTGCGACTGGTCGACCGCAAGGACCGCAGTGTCAACGCTGACGCCATGGCGGCCAAGCTGCGCGAGCGGCTGCGCACCGTCCCTGGCATTACCGTCACCCATGCTGGCCTGCTTGACCCGGTGGGTGGCAACAAGCAGGTTGAGTTCTCGCTGCAGGGCGATGACCTGGCCGAGCTGGAGCGGCTGACCGCGCAAGTGATGGAGCGCATCCGCCCCATCGTCGGTCTGGTCGACCTGGACGCCAGCGTCAAGCCCAACAAACCCACGGTGGATATCGTGATGCGACGCGAACTCGCCTCGGACGTGGGCCTGGGCAGCGCGGCAGTCGCCAGCAGTCTGCGCACCTTGGTCGCCGGACAGACGGTAGGCAACTGGCGCGCTGCCGACGGCGAAAGCTACGACGTCAACGTGCGGCTGGCGCCCGAGCATCGCGCGCGCATCAGCGATCTGGAACAAATGCCTTTCGTCGTTGGCACCGCTGCGGACGGTACCGCGCGCGTGGTGCGCCTGGGCCAGATCGCTCAGGTGGTCGACTCCACAGGGCCCAACCAGATCAACCGCCGCAACCTCAACCGCGAAGTGGCGATCAATGCCAACGTGTTCGGCCGATCGGCCGGCGAGGTATCTGGCGAGATCCGCCAGGTCCTCGACAGCATCAACTTCCCGCCCGGCTACCGCTACGAGTTTGGCGGCTCGACCAAAAACATGCAGGAGTCGTTCGCCTACGCGGTTTCGGCGCTGGCGTTGGCGATCATCTTCATTTACATGATCCTGGCCAGCCAGTTCCAGAGCTTCCTGCAGCCGCTGGCGCTGATGACCTCACTGCCGCTGACATTGATCGGCGTGGTGCTGGCGCTGCTGATGTTTGGCTCGACCATGAGCATGTTTTCGGTCATCGGCATCGTGTTGCTGATGGGCCTGGTGACGAAGAACGCCATCTTGCTGGTGGATTTCGCGATCCGCGCGCGCCACGGTTTGGACGGGCAAGCACCTTTGGACCGCGAAAGTGCGTTGTTGCTGGCGGCCAAGGTGAGGCTTCGCCCGATCCTCATGACCACGCTGGCGATGGTGTTCGGCATGGTGCCACTGGCTTTCGCGCTGACCGAGGGTTCGGAGCAGCGCGCCCCCATGGGCCAGGCGGTGATCGGCGGCGTCATCACATCGTCAGTCCTGACATTGGTCGTGGTACCGGTGATGTACTGCTACATGGACGACCTCGCCCAT
>JBIIQD010000401.1:0-3542 GCA_044342265.1 Hydrogenophaga sp.
CGTCGTCGCAGCTGCCTCTCCGCAGCCTACTTCTCAGGCCCAGAAGCTTTTGACCAAGCGGCAACCGACGAAGAGCGCTCCGATTTGGTGGCCTGGATGGATCAGCTTGAGAGGCAGCGGCCAGAGGGTTCCACCGTTCGCCAGAGCCTGTTTGGGGCCCTGGATGATCTGGCGAACAACTCGAGACTGGCCACGCGGCTGAGCGAGGAAGCTTCTCGCCATCGAGAAGAGCCCCATCTGCTCTGTCGGGAAGATGAGATCGCCAAGCAAACCTACACCGCAGCCTACCGGGACTTGTTGCTGAAGTGGTTTCTGCCGCCCAGATCAACGGGTCTGAGCAGTTTCGGTGACCCTAAGCTCACAGAGAACGTGTTGAGCGTGAACGAACAGGCGGTCGACAACGGCATGGTCGATGTGACCGTCGTGTTCCAAGGACACTTCAACAGCAAGAAGACCCTGCGTTACAGGCTGGTCAAACAACAGCCAGTCCTGTCATTGCGCGAGCTCTGGCGACTCAGTCAGATATGGGCGATCTATCCGGATGAGGAAATCCCACTCGACTAGGGCCAAGGGCGACAGGAGCCCCTGGATCCGTTCAGGCCAGCTCAGCGATCAGCTCAATCTCCACACAAGCCCCCATCGGAATCTGCGCCACACCAAACGCGCTTCGGGCGTGAGCACCGACCTGCGGGCCGAAGACCTCGCCGATCAGCTCACTGCAGCCATTGGTGACAAGGTGCTGCTCGGTGAAGCTGCCGGTGCTGTTGACCAGGCTCATGACTTTTACGATGCGTTTGACGTCGTCCAGGGTCTTGCCAGCGGTCAGACAAGCAGCAGCCAGGGTGCCCAGCAGGTCGATGGCGATGGCGCGCGCGGCGGCCTTGCCCTCTTCGGTTGTCATGGTCAGGCCCAGCTGGCCGACCCAGGGCTTGCCATCTTTTTTGGCGATGTGGCCGCTGAGGAAGACCAGATTGCCGGTTTGCACAAAGGGCACGTAGGCGGCGGCAGGGATGGACACCGGGGGCAGGGCGATGCCGAGTTGGTTCAGCTTGTCATAGACGCTCATGGGAGGCTCCAGGTAATGGGATCAAGGGCACGCGGGGTTTGGACGATTCTATAGAGAGGGTGCAACGCAACGGCCTGCGCCAGGCCCTCGCCGATAATCGGTGCCATGTCTGATTCGCTCTCGATCTGGGTGGTGCTGGGCTTGCTGATGCAGGCATTGATTCTGTTGGCCCTGCTGTGGTTGCTGCTGCGGCGCAGGCCTGAAAACCCGGCCCAAGCAGCACACCGACAGGAGTTGTTGTCGGTGATCCAGGCGCAGGCGCTGTCGACCATGCAGCGCATCGAACACGTCGAAGGTGAATTGCGGCGCGAGGTCGGAGACAACGCCCGCGGCGGTCGGCAGGAGATCCAGCAGACGCTGGCGACTTTTCAGGAAACCCTGACGCGACAGGGCGCCGAAACGACGCGCACGCAGAACGCGCAAATCGACGCTTTTGCGCAGCAGCTTGTGCAGCTGCGTGGGACGCTGGGCGATACGCTGACGACTCAGCTCAAGGACCTGAGCGAGGCCAACGCCCGGCGCATGGCCGAGGTGCGGGCGACGCTGGAAACGCAGCTGGCCAGCCTGCAGCAGAACAACGCCGCCAAGCTCGACGAAATGCGCGCGACGGTGGACGAGAAGCTTCACGCGACTTTGGAAGCTCGGCTGGGCGAGAGCTTCAAGCAGGTGGCCGAGCGGCTGGAGCAGGTGCACAAGGGGCTGGGCGAAATGCAGACGCTCGCGCAAGGCGTGGGCGACCTCAAGCACCTGCTGACCAACGTGAAGACGCGCGGCATGTTCGGCGAGGCGCAGCTGGGTGCATTGCTGGAGCAGGTATTTGCGCCTGACCAGTACGCTACCCAGGTGGCCACGCGCCCAGGCAGCCGCAACGTGGTCGACTTCGCGATCCGGATGCCGGGGCGCAGCCTGGACGGTGCACCGTGCTGGTTGCCGATCGACGCGAAGTTTCCCAATGAGGATTACGAGCGTTTGCTCGAAGCACAGCAACGTGCTGATCCTGATGGCGCCGAATTGGCGGCGCGAGGTCTGGAGCAACGCATCAAGCTCGAAGCCAAGAGCATGGCCGACAAGTACCTGGAGCCGCCGCACACGACCGACTTTGCCATCCTGTTCCTGCCGACCGAAGGCCTGTACGCCGAGGTGCTGCGCCGCCCGGGCCTGATGGAAGTGCTGCAGCGCGAGTACCGCGTCACGCTGGCCGGGCCGACCACACTGATGGCGATGCTCAATTCGCTGCAGATGGGTTTTCGCACGCTGGCGCTGGAGCAGCGAAGCTCGGAGGTGTGGCAGGTGTTGGGTGCGGTCAAGACCGAGTTCGGCAAGTTCGGCGACGTGCTGTCCAAGGTCAAAGCGCAAACGCAGACCGTGCTCAACACGCTGGACAACGCCGAAACCCGCAGCCGCGCCATGAACCGCGCGCTCAAGACGGTGGAAGCGCTGCCGCAGGACAAGGCCGCTGCCCTGCTGCCGCTGGACCCCAACGACAGCGACAGCGTTTGAAACCAGGCCTCCGACTGCAGCTGGCGCGCCTGATCGGTGCGCAGATCAGCATTCACGCCTGCATGACCGGCTTTCGCATGGCCGCGCCTTTGATGGCGCTGCGTGAAGGCCACAGCCCGTTGGCGGTGGGTTTCTTGGTGGCGCTGTTTGCGCTGGCGCCGGTCATTCTGGCCCTGCCCGCGGGCCGCTATGCTGACCGGCGAGGCCTGCGCAAGCCGGTCTGGATCGCGATCTGGACCGCCAGCGTCGGAGCGGCCCTCGCCGTGGCCTTTCCCTTGTACCCCGTGCTGTGTTTCACGGCGCTGTGTGCCGGGGCCGCCAGTGGTTTGGCCATGATCGCCTTGCAGCGGCATGTGGGGCGCCTCGCCCACAGCCCCACCGAACTCAAGCAGGTGTTCAGCTGGATGGCTATTGGCCCGTCCATCTCCAACTTTTTGGGTCCACTTGCTGCAGGGTTGTTGATCGATGCCTCGGGTTTCAGGGCGGCTTTTCTCTTGCTCGCCTTGTTGCCTGGGCTTGCGTGGCTGGGGGTGCGCCGCACGGTCGAACTGGAGCCGGTGGCGCCCGAATTGCGCAACACCAGTGGTTCTTCATGGAATCTTCTGCGCGATGCCGCTTTCCGCCGCCTGATGCTGATCAACTGGGCGCTGTCGAGCTGCTGGGATGTGCACACGTTCCTGGTGCCCGTGCTGGGGCACGAGCGGGGCCTGAGTGCCACCGCCATCGGCTCCATCCTGGGTGCGTTCGCGCTGGCCGCCACCGCCATCCGACTGGTCATGCCCTGGCTGGCTTCGCGGCTGAGCGAGCGCGTGGTGATCGGCTCGGCCATGCTGGCCACAGCCTTGCTGTTCGCGGCCTATCCGCTGGTGCATGCGGCAGCGGCCATGATGGCGCTGTCTGTTCTGCTGGGCCTGGCGCTGGGTTCGGTGCAGCCCATGATCATGAGCACTTTGCACCAGATCACGCCCCACCACCG
>JBIIQD010000402.1:0-3536 GCA_044342265.1 Hydrogenophaga sp.
TGTACGGCACGGCGGCCATCGTGCCGCTGAAGCAGCTCGACAAAGGCTTCTACCTCGAAGCCCTGTCCAACGGACCGACGCTGGCCTTCAAGGACATGGCCATGCAGTTGCTGGGCAACCTGTTCGAGTACGAGCTGGCGCGGCGGGGCGAAGAACTCAACATCCTGGGTGCCACCAGCGGCGACACCGGCAGCGCGGCCGAGTACGCGATGCGCGGCAAGCAAGGCGTGCGCGTGTTCATGCTCAGCCCGCACGGGCGCATGAGCCCATTCCAGCAAGCGCAGATGTTCAGCCTGATGGACGAGAACATCCACAACATCGCCATCGAAGGCGTGTTCGACGACTGCCAGGACATCGTCAAGAACGTCAGCAACGATCTGGATTTCAAGCGCCGGTACAAGATCGGCACCGTCAACTCGATCAACTGGGCGCGTCTGCTGGCCCAGGTCGTCTACTACTTCGCCGGCTATTTCCAGGCGACGACAGGCAACGATCAGAGGGTGAGCTTCACTGTCCCCAGCGGCAATTTCGGCAACGTCTGCGCTGGGCATGTGGCGCGGCAGATGGGCCTGCCGATCCAGACCTTGGTGGTGGCCACCAACGAGAACGACGTGCTGGACGAGTTCTTCCGCACCGGCGTCTACCGTGTGCGCGCCAGCGCCGACACGCACGAAACTTCCAGCCCGTCGATGGACATCTCCAAGGCCAGCAACTTCGAGCGTTTCGTGTTCGATCTGCTCGGTCGCGACGGCGCGCGGGTCAAGGCCTTGTTCGGTCAGGCACTGAACCAGAGCGGGCGTTTCGAGTTGGGCCAGGACCCGGCGTTTGCCGACGCAGCCAGCCGGTACGGTTTCGTCAGCGGCAAGAGCACACACGCCGATCGTCTGGCGACCATCAGGGACACCTTCGAGCGCTTCGGTGTGGTGATCGACACGCACACCGCCGATGGTGTGAAGGTCGCCCGGGAGCACCCGGGAGACTGTCCGATGATCGTGCTGGAGACCGCATTGCCGATCAAATTCGCTGAGACCATCGTCGAGGCGCTGGGCCGACAGCCGGAGCGGCCGCCCCAGTTTGAAGACATCGAAGCCTTGCCCAAGCGGGTTGAGGTGATGCCGGTGGACACCGCGGCGGTACAGCGTTACATCACCCAGCACTGCCCCGTGGCCTGATGCTGCCGCCGCAGGAACAAGCATGAAAGTGGTCGCGCTCGCCGGCTTCTCGGGTGCCGGCAAAACCACCCTGATCGAGCAATTGATCCCGTTGCTGCGCGAGCAGGGCCTGCGGGTGTCGGTGGTCAAGCATGCTCACCACGGACTGGAACTCGATCAGCCGGGCAAGGACACCTGGCGGCACCGGGAAGCCGGGGCCTACGAGGTGGTGGCCACGTCCCCCGAGCGACTGGTGCTGTTGCGTGAATTCGAGCGCCCGACCGAGCTGACGGTGCACGACCTGATCAGGGCTTTGCATCCGGGCGTGGACTGGGTGCTGGTCGAGGGTTTTGGCGACTGCGATCTGATGAAGATCGAAGTCTGGCGGGCTTCGACCGGTCGTGCCGCCCGCTATCCAGAAGACCCGTTCGTGGCCGCCATTGCCACTGACAGCTCCGACCGGCTGCCAGAGCCCACCTCGCGCCCGGTGCTGAATTTGAACGATGCCCCGGCGGTGGCGGCCTGGTTGCTCGACAATCAAGACCGTTTTGAGTACATACCGGAAGCGTATGTCTGACCTGCTGAGCACGTTTCTGCCCCGACCCGGTACCTTTCATGAACGCTCACACTCCACCCGCCAGGGCGCCCTTGATGGCGCTGGACGCAGCGCTCGGGCACTTGCTGTCGAGCGTTGAGCCGCTGAGCGGCTCCGAGTCGGTGGCCACCTTCGACGCCGATGGCCGGGTACTGGCCGAGGACCTGGTCTCTGGTCTTCAGGTTCCGCCGCAAGACAACTCGTCGATGGACGGGTATGCCGTGCGGCTGGCCGATGTGCCTGAAAAAGGCGTGGTGCTGCCGGTGTCGCAACGCATTCCAGCCGGTCACGCCAGCGTGCCGCTGCAACCGGGCACCTGCGCGCGCATCTTCACTGGTGCGCCCATGCCCGAAGGTGCCGATGCGGTGGTGATGCAGGAGGACACGCGGGAGATCGGGGGCAATCTCCATGCGGTCCACATCGACGCCGTGCCCGCGCCGGGCCAGTGGGTGCGGCGCGCCGGTGAAGACGTGACCCGCGGTGTTGTGGTGCTGCCCCGTGGCACCCGGCTCTCTCCCGCCAGCCTCGGTCTCGCCGCTGGCATCGGCATGGCCCACTTGCGCGTGGTGCTGCGGCCGCGAGTCGCCTTGTTCTCCACCGGCGACGAACTGGTCATGCCGGGCGCCGTCGCCCCGCAGGACATGAAGCCCGGTGCGATCTACAACTCCAACCGTTTCTTCTTGCGCTCGTTGCTGCACCGGCTGGGTTGCGAAGTGAGCGACCTGGGCATCGTGCCCGACCAGCGCTCGCTGACCCTGGCCGCGCTCAAGTCTGCCGCCGATCACCACGACCTGATCCTCACCAGCGGCGGCGTGTCGGTCGGGGAAGAAGACCACATCAAGCCCGCTGTGCAGCAACTGGGCAGCCTGGACCTGTGGCAGATCGGCATGAAGCCGGGCAAACCCTTCGCTTATGGCGCGGTGCGCCGCGACGCGGGTGCCGGTGCCGAGATCGCGCAACCTTGCCACTTCATCGGTCTGCCAGGCAACCCGGTGTCCAGCTTCGTCACCTTCCTGCTGCTGGTGCGGCCCTTCCTGTTGCGGCTGCAAGGCGCTCAGGTGCCAGCGCTGCAGCCGGTGATGTTGCCCGCCCACTTCGATCTGCCGCGCGCCGACAAGCGCCGCGAATTCTTGCGCGTGCGCCGCAACACCGCCGGTGGCCTGGACCTGTTTCCCAACCAGAGCTCGGGCGTGCTGACCTCGGCGGTCTGGGGCGACGGCCTGGTGGACAACCCGCCTGGCCGCGCCATCGCCCATGGCGACCTGGTGTCTTATCTCTCTTTTGCGGACCTGCTCGCATGAAAGTCCATCTGCGCTATTTCGCCTCCATCCGCGAGACCATCGGCACCGGCAGCGAAACCCTGAACACCGGCGCCCTGACACTGGGCGCCTTGCGGGACGAGTTGATTGCGCGTGGGGGCGCGCATGCCGAGGCGCTGGCGCGCGGGCGCGCGGTGCGCGTGTCGCAGAACCAGACCATGCTGGACGAATCGGCGATGCTCATCGACGGCGCCGAAGTGGCTTTCTTCCCCCCCGTGACCGGAGGTTGAACATGGAGACCCGCGTCAGCATCCAGACCGAGGATTTCGATCTGTCTGCCGAGGTGACCCGCTTGCGCGCTGGAGAAAAAGGCGTGGGCGCGGTGTGCACCTTTGTCGGCACCGTGAGGGATCGCAACGATGGTCTGTCGGTGTCGACGATGGAGCTGGAGCACTACCCGGGCATGACCGAAAAGGCCATCGAGCAAATGATTGACGAGGCGCACCGGCGCTTCGACATCTTCGGCGCCCG
>JBIIQD010000403.1:0-3516 GCA_044342265.1 Hydrogenophaga sp.
CCGCGTTGAGCGCGTGGCACGGAACTTGATACTTCCGTTGCACACCGGCGCTGCGCGCACCGGAGGAGCCCGCCATGTACAACGCCATCCCTGCCCTGTCCGCCAGTTTCCGCGTCAAGCGCACGCGGGAAGTGGACGTGCACGCCCGCAATCTCGACGCCTGGGACCAGGACTACCTGCAAACCTCGCCGGGGGTGTTCCAGGGCCAGGTGCGGGAGCTGTTTGACGGTCCCCTGCAGACCTTTGAAGAAGTGGCCAACTGCGCCACCAGCCAGCACTGCCGCCCCTGGGAGGGCGGCGTCTGGCTCGGTCTGTCGGTGCGCGAAAAGCCCGACGGCCTGCGCTTCATGGGCCGGGCGGTGGGCGGTCACGAACTGATGATCTCCGACGGCAGCGAAGCCTTCGACCTGCAGGTGCCCGCCGGGCACGGTCTGTACGGCCTTGTGTTCGACCCGATCGAACTCGCGGACCATGTGCGCCACCGCGACCAGGTCGATACCAGCCCTGCGCACAGCCCCGGCGTGCGCCTGCAAACACTCACCCCCACGCAGCGCTTTCGGCTGGTGGGCCTGCTGCGCGAGGTGCTGCGCAGCCTGGAATCCGACCCTGGCGTTCTCTCCCACGAAGCCAGTCGCCGGGGCCTGCGCGAAGCCTTGCTCTCGGTGCTGGGCGACACGCTCATGCCCACCGAACAGGCCGACGCCATCACCCCGCGCCAGCAGCGGCGCCAGGACGTGGTGCGCCGCGTGCGCGACCTGGTGCACGACCAGCCCCACCACTGCCTGGGTGTTGAAGCGCTGTGCGCGCAACTGCACATCACGCGCCGCACACTTCAAAACTGCTTCCAGGACAGCCTGGGCATCAGCCCGGCGAGCTACCTGCGCCTGGTGCGGCTGAACGCGGTGCGGCGCGAACTGCGCAGCAGCCCCGCCGAGCAGACCATCGGCGACCTGGCCGCGCGCTGGGGTTTCTGGCACATGGGTCACTTCAGCCAGGACTACAAGGCTCTGTTCGGCGAGTCTCCGTCGACGACCCGGTTGATGACTTGATCAATTCCAATTTAACCAACTCGATTTCGAGTTGAAACGGTTTAACAGAACTGTCCGCAGCGGCACACTCCCGTTCCGTCACCGGTGCATTCCCTTCATGGGTTGCCCGCCACCGAACAAGAGGACCGCCATGACCCTGACCTTACCCACATTCACCGCCGGCATGGTGCTGAGCATCTCGCTGATCATGGCGATCGGTCCGCAGAACGCCCACGTGCTGCGCATGGGCCTGCAGCGCCAGCACCTCTGGCTGACCGTGGCGGTGTGTGCGGTGGCCGACGTGGCGCTCATCGCCCTGGGCGTGCTCGGCCTGGCCCAGCTGGGTGGCCTTTCGGACAAGATGCTCGGCGCCCTGATCGGCGCGGGCGTGCTGTTTCTGGGCGTGTACGGCTGGCAGGCTTTCCAGCGTTTCCTCAAGCCGCAGGCACTCACGCTGCTGGACGATGGCGACGGCACGACCCGCCACGCCCCGGCACCGGTGACGCCGCGCCAGGCGATTGGATCGGCCCTGGCCTTTTCGTGGCTGAACCCGCACGCCTGGCTCGACACCGCCGTGCTGATCGGCACCGCCTCGCTGGCCTATGGGCAGGGCAGCACCACGTTCGGCCTGGGCGCGGCCACCGGCTCGCTGGTCTGGTTCCTGGTGCTGGGCAGCGCCGCCTTCTGGCTGGGTCGTCGGCTCAATTCGCTGCACAACTGGCGCGCGCTGGACGGCGCGGTGGCGCTCATGATGTGGGGCACGGCCGGTTGGCTATTGACCTCGCTGGTGTGACCCGATGACCACCCTCCGCCCTGCCAACGCCCCCGTCACGATCTTCGGGCCGGACTTCCCGTTCGCCTACGACGACTGGCTGCAACACCCGCAGGGTCTGGCGCAACTGCCTGCCAGCGCGCACGGCACCGAGGTCGCCATCGTCGGCGCCGGCATGGCAGGCATGACGGCGGCCTACGAGCTGATGAAGCTCGGCCTCAAGCCGGTCATCTACGAAGCCTCGCGCATGGGCGGCCGTCTGCGCTCGCAGCCCTTCGAAGGCGGCCAGGGCGTGGTGGCCGAGCTGGGCGGCATGCGCTTCCCGGCCTCGTCCACCGCTTTCTTCCACTACGTGAAGCTGCTCGGGCTGGAAACGAAGCCCTTCCCCAACCCGCTCACGCCCGCCGCCGGCAGCACGGTGGTCGACCTGGAAGGCCAGACCCACTACGCGCGCACCCTGGCCGACCTGCCGCCGCTGTTCACCGAAGTGGCGGACGCCTGGGCTGCGGCGCTCGACGAGCTGGGCTTCGGCGACCTGCAGCTGGCGCTGCGCCAGCGCGATGTGCCGCGCCTCAAAGCGCTGTGGAACGCGCTGGTGCCGCTCTGGGACGACCGCACCTTCTACGATTTTGTCGCGCAGTCCAAGGCGTTTTCAAAGCTCTCGTTCCGCCACCGCGAGGTGTTCGGCCAGGTGGGCTTCGGCACCGGCGGCTGGGACTCGGACTTCCCCAACACCCTGCTGGAGATCCTGCGCGTGGTGCTGACGGGTTGCGACGAAGACCAGCACCTGATCGTGGGCGGCGTGCAGCAGGTGCCGCTGGGTCTGTGGGCGCATGCGCCCGACCAGATGACGCACTGGCCCAAGGGCACGTCGCTGGCCAGCCTTCACGGCGGCGCCACCCGCCCGGGCGTCACCGCCATCCGGCGCGTGAAGCAAGGTTCAACATCGGGCCAGCTCGCCGTGACGGACGCCTGGGGCACACAGCGCGAGTACCCCGCCGTGCTCGTGACCTGCCAGAGCTGGCTGCTGACCACGCAGATCGCGGTCGAAGAATCGCTGTTCTCGCAGAAGCTCTGGATGGCGCTGGACCGCACGCGCTACATGCAGTCGAGCAAGACCTTCGTCATGGTCGACCGGCCGTTCTGGAAGGACGTTCATCCGTCCACTGGCCGCGACACGATGAGCATGACGCTCACCGACCGGCTCACACGCGGCACCTATCTGTTCGACAACGGGCCGGACAAGCCCGCGGTGATGTGCCTCAGCTACGCCTGGATGAGCGACGCGCTCAAGATGCTGCCGCACCCACCGGCCAAGCGCGTGCAGCTGGCGCTGGATGCGCTGCGCAAGATCTACCCCACGGTGGACATCGCGGGCCACATCGTCGGCGACCCGATCACCATCTCCTGGGAGGCCGACCCCTACTTCCTCGGCGCCTTCAAGGGTGCCCTGCCCGGCCACTACCGCTACAACCAGCGCATGTACGGCCACTTCATGCAGGACAACCTGCCGCTCGCCGAGCGCGGCATTTTCCTGGCGGGGGACGACGTGTCGTTCACACCCGCCTGGGTCGAGGGCGCGGTACAAACCTCGCTCAACGCGGTGTGGGGCATCGTGCACCAGCTGGGTGGCGATTGCCCGACCGACAACCCCGGGCCGGGCGAGTTGTTCCCGGCCATCGGACCGATGGCTTTGCCGGAGTGACGCCGTGAAGG
>JBIIQD010000404.1:0-3515 GCA_044342265.1 Hydrogenophaga sp.
GGTTTCCTGTTTGATGGCTTCCCGCGCACAATCCCGCAAGCCGATGCCGTGAAGGCCGCTGGTGTGAAACTCGACTACGTGCTGGAAATCGATGTGCCGTTCGACGTCATCATCGAGCGCATGAGCGGCCGCCGTTCGCATCCTGCGTCGGGCCGCACCTACCATGTCAAGTTCAATCCGCCGAAGGTGGAAGGCAAGGACGACGCCACCGGCGAGCCGCTGATTCAGCGCGACGACGACAAAGAAGAAACTGTCAAAAAACGCCTGGAGGTCTACAGCGCCCAGACCCGCCCTCTGGTGGACTATTACAGCCAATGGGCCAAGGCAGAGCCTGGCGCAGCGCCCAAGTACCGCGCGATCAGCGGCATAGGTTCGGTCGAGGACATCACAAGCCGGGCGTTTCAGGCTTTGGCTGGCTGATCCGATTCGAACCCTGGTTTCAGCAAAAACCCGGCCTATGCCGGGTTTTCTGTTTTCTTTCGCGCAGCCATCAAGGATCCAGCAACGCCAGCGCCAACGCCAGCCTAGCTTTGACCGGAGACAGGCCCGCCGAGTCTGGTATCGGGTTGGCCGGGTCAGGGATCACCCGACCACGAATGCAGCGCGTGGCTCTGACCACTTTCACGCCGAGCGCCATGGCTTCTGCCAGCGCCTGGGCCAGGGCTCGGTGCACGGTGCCGTTACCGGTGGCAGCCACCACGATACCTTTGGGTAACCAAGAAGGATCGATCTCGCCAGCCACCAGCATGGCCCGAACCAGCGCACCATCCGTGTCCGCATAGCTGGTCACCACATGCACTGTAGGCAGCGACTTGGCCGTGAGCACCCTGGTCAGCAGGGTGTCAGTTGGGTTCAGCACTTGGACCGGCGCCAGCGGTCCATGAAACCAGCGCAGCAAGCCCTCTTCTACACATGCCAACGGTCCGGCATCTCCAGAGTCAAAGGCATCGACCCGGTAGCTGTGCACCTTCGTCACATGCTCGGCCGCATGGACCAGTCCGGCGCAGACCACCACCACACCGCAGACTTCCGGCACACCCGCAACGGCCACCGCGTCCAACAAATTCTGAGGACCATCCGGCACCAGCGCCGTGGCCGGACGCATGGCACAGGTGAACACCACGGGTTTGACGGGGCAAAGCACGCGATGCACGAAGTAGGCAGTCTCCTCCAGTGTGTCGGTTCCATGTGTGATCACGACACCGGACACTTCTTCGCGCGCCAAGTGATGCGACAGCCTTTGCAGCAGCTGCTGCCAGAGGCCAAAGTGCATGTCTTTGCTGTCGATCTGATCCACCTGATCGAATTCCAGCGTCAGGCCTTGAAGGCCTGGCACGCCTGCCACCAGCGTCTCCACGCCAATCTCGCCGGCCACATAGCCAACGTTGTCACTGCTGCGGCTGGACCGCCCAGCAATTGTCCCACCCGTTCCCAAAATGACCCGAAGGCCGCCATTGTGTGATGCCACTTGCCAAGTCCCAAAAACTGTTTAAAAATACATGTACTGGATAAGAAACCAGTCCCCTCAGCCATTTTCCCGCCCCACCCAGAGGTTGACATGATCGAGTCGTTCCCGCCCAAGCTGACTGCCCGACAGCAACAGATTCTGGAGCTCATCCAGAACGCCATTGCTCGCACTGGCGCCCCCCCGACCCGAGCCGAAATCGCCTCCGAGCTTGGGTTCAAGTCCGCCAACGCTGCCGAAGAACACTTGCAGGCTCTCGCTCGCAAAGGGGTGATTGAGCTTGTCAGCGGCACTTCTCGAGGCATTCGCCTTCGTAGCCATGACCTGCGCGCGATCAACGAACAGCGGGCGCAGCAGCTTACACTGCCCTTGCCGAGTCTTTCGCAACTGATGTTGCCCTTGATCGGTCGGGTTGCGGCGGGTTCACCCATCCTTGCCCAGGAACACGTGGACCAGACCTACCAGGTTGAGCGCAACCTGTTCCAGCGAGCCCCGGATTACTTGCTTCGGGTGCGCGGCATGTCCATGCGTGACATAGGCATTCTTGACGGCGATCTGCTCGCCGTTCAGACCCACAAAGAAGCCAAGAACGGACAAATCGTGGTGGCCCGGCTGGGTGACGACGTCACCGTCAAGCGCTTCATGCGCCGCGATCAGCAGATTGAGCTGCATGCTGAAAACCCCGACTACAAGACCATCGTGGTGCAACCGGGCGAACCCTTTGAGATCGAAGGCCTAGCGGTGGGCCTTATACGCAACAACTTCCAGATCTGACCCGTCGGATCGCAGCTGTCCTGGCGGGTGGCGGGCGTTTTGTCTGGCGATTGCCGCTGGACACTTCCCTGCCGGGGCAGCGTTTTCCAGTCAATCCTGCCTATGTCCAACCCCTTTTTTGGAGTTTCACATGGGAATCCTTTTTGCCTCCTCCACCTGGCGCGCTCCGCTGCAACTGATCGACAGCTGGCTGCCTGCGCCATTTCAGTCCCGCCCCCAGCGCCGCGCTTTCACTCCCCTGTTGCAAAAGTTTGCTCGCGCAGGCTGGCTGGGAAAGACTCCGCAACCTGCTGTGCGCAGCGCCGTGGCACCCGCGAAGCAGACCATGATCGATTGCCCCTCGACCACTCGCACGGCGACGATGCGGATCGTTCGAGCGTCCAAGCAGGCTCGTGGCCATACGCAGTTGGTCATTTCAGGGCGAATGTCAGATGTCTGTGCCGAGCTGGATCGATTGGCTGCGATGGAACCACCTGCAAGCGCTCTCTAGTGGCTTTTGTTGCAGCGCGGGCGTGGACTGTTCGCCTGCTCATGGCGTGGCGGCACAATAGGCGGCATGAACATTGTGATTCTCGATGACTACCAGGATGCGGTTCGCAAACTGGCCTGCGCTGCTCGCCTCGATCCTTACCCTGCAAAGGTCTTCACCAATACCGTCAAAGGCGTGGGGCAGCTGTCCATCCGACTCAAAGACGCAGATATCCTAGTTCTGAACAGAGAACGAACACACATCTCGCGGCAACTTGTTGAAAAGTTGCCACGCCTCAAACTTATCGCGCAGACCGGTCGCGTAGGTGCTCACATTGATGTCAACGCTTGCACAGAGCGCGGAATTGTTGTGGCTGAAGGCACGAGTTCGCCGGTGGCCACGGCTGAACTCGCCTGGAGCCTCATCATGGCCTCCATGCGCAGGATTCCCCAATACGTGGCCAGCCTCAAACACGGCGCCTGGCAACAGTCGGGTTTGAAAGCTTCTTCTATGCCACCCAACTTCGGGCTGGGTGTGGTGTTGAACGGCAAGACCTTGGGCGTTTGGAGTTACGGCCGCATCGGCAAGCTGGTGGCCGGTTACGGTCGCGCTTTTGGCATGCAAGTGCTTGTCTGGGGCGGTGACGCGACACGTGCGCAGGCCGCCGCGGATGGCTATCTGCTGGCCGCCAGCCGCGAAGACCTGTTTGAACAATCAGATGTGCTGAGCCTGCATCTGCGACTGAGCGAAAGCACCGCAGGCTGCGTGACCCTGGATGATCTTTCTCGCATGAAGCCCACAGCCCTT
>JBIIQD010000405.1:0-3511 GCA_044342265.1 Hydrogenophaga sp.
GATGACACAGCCTGGCGACAGATTCGCTTCATGGTGTTCGATCTGCCCGCGCGCCCGGGAGACTTCGATGCTCGTCTGCTCGCTTACCAAGCGTTGCTGTCGACGCTGAACCATTCTTCCTTGGTGGCTGTGCCGCAGTATCGGGTCGAGGACCATGCGACTTTGCAACGCCAGCTCAAGGAGGTGGTGCGCGCGGGCGCTGAGGGGCTGATGCTGCATCGGGGTGATTCACCGTATCGCGCGGTGCGCGGTGAGGATCTGGTCAAACTCAAACCGTTTGAAGACGCTGAAGCGAAGGTGCTGGGCCATCTTCCGGGCAAGGGAAAACACGCCGGTCGCGTGGGTGCGCTTGAGCTCGAAACGCCCGACGGACTGCGCTTCAGGCTGGGCAGCGGACTGAGCGACCGGCAGCGCGAGCGCCCACCAGCAGTGGGCAGCTGGATCACCTACCGGTATCAGGGGCTGCACGAAAGCGGGCTGCCCCGCTTCGCTTCTTTCTTGCGTGAACGGCCGGATTTCACCCCCGCAACGAGTTCTCGTTGACAGCCTTCAGGCGGGTCCATTGACCGTGAAAGAGGTCAAGACACTCCGCCACGACGGAAGCGTCTCAGCCTTTCACACGGCAACTCACACCGCCTTGACGCAGTCTGCAAAGTACCGCACCACATTGTCCGCGCCCGTCTCCTGCACCAGACCGTGGATGTCGGTCTCGAAGCCCGGGCACTCGCGTGCGAATTCGCGGTTGAACTTGAGGTAGTCCACGATCTTCTTGTTGAACACCTCGCCTGGCACCAGCAGCGGAATGCCCGGCGGGTATGGCGTCACCAGACTGGTGGTGATGCGGCCCTCAAGATCATCAATCGGGACGCGTTGGGTCGTCCGGTGCGCGATGTGGGAGAACGCATCGCTGGGTTTCATGGCTGGCGTGTGATCGCTCAGGTACATGTCGGTGGTCAGTCGCGCAATGTCGTACTTGGCGTACAGCTCGTGCACGTGCTGGCACAGGTCACGCAGCCCCATCTGTTCGTAGCGCGGCTGCTTGACGCAGAACTCCGGCATGATCCTCCACATCGGCTGGTTCCTGGCGTAGTCATCCTTGAACTGCTGCAACGCGGTCAGCAACGTGTTCCAACGGCCTTTGGTGATGCCGATGGTGAACATGATGAAGAACGAGTACAGCCCAGTCTTTTCGACCACCACCCCGTGCTCCACCAGGAATTTGGTGACGATGGAGGCCGGTATGCCCGTGGGCTCGAAACGCCCATCCAGATTCAGTCCGGGGGTGACGATGGTGGCTTTGATCGGGTCCAGCATGTTGAAGCCCGGCGCCATGTCGCCAAAGCCGTGCCAGTCTCCCTCGGTGTCTCTGTCTTCCTCGCCCCGGTTCAGCACCCAGTCGCTGGCGCGGCCGATGCCCTCGTCAACCAGTTCGTCGGGTCCCCAGACTTGAAACCACCAGTCGTCAGCGCCAAACTCTGCGTCAATTTGGCGCATGGCTCGGCGGAAATCCAGCGCTTCGGCAAGGCTCTCCTCGACCAGCGCGGTGCCGCCGGGCGGCTCCATCATGGCAGCGGCCACATCACAGCTTGCGATGATGCTGTATTGCGGGCTGGTGCTGGTGTGCATCAGGTACGCTTCGTTGAAGAGGTGGCGGTCCAGTTTGGTGCTCTGCGAGTCCTGCACCAGCACATGACTGGCCTGGCTGATGCCAGCCAGCAGCTTGTGGATGGACTGCGTGGCGTACACCACCGACTTCAGCGGGCGCGCGCGCTTCTTTCCCATGGAGTGGAAGGAACCATAGAACGGATGGAACGCCGCGTGCGGCAGCCACGCCTCATCAAAATGGAGGTTCTCCACATAGCCGTCGAGCAAGTTCTTGATGGTCTCAGTGTTGTAGAGCACGCCATCGTAGGTCGACTGCGTCAGTGTCAGGATGCGCGGCTTAACCTTCTCGGCGTCCACGCCCGCCAACAGCGGGTTGGCGCGGATCTTGGCTTGAATCGCCTCGATCTCGAACTCGGACTGAGGGATCGGACCGATGATGCCGTAGTGGTTGCGCGTGGGCTTGAGGAAGACGGGAATCGCGCCCGTCATGATGATGGAATGCAGGATGGACTTGTGGCAATTGCGGTCCACCACCACCACGTCGCCGGGCGCCACGGTGTAGTGCCAGACCATCTTGTTGGATGTTGACGTGCCATTGGTGACGAAGAAGCAATGGTCGGCGTTGAAGATGCGCGCCGCGTTGCGTTCGGACGCGCCAATGGCCCCGTTGTGGTCCAGCAGCTGGCCAAGTTCCTCGACAGAATTGCAGACATCGGCCCGCAACATGTTCTCGCCATAAAACTGGTGGTACATCTGCCCGATGGGCGTTTTGAGAAACGCCACGCCGCCCGAATGACCGGGGCAATGCCAGGAGTACGAGCCATCTTCGGCGTAGTCCAGCAGCGCTTTGAAAAACGGCGGCTGGATACCTTCGAGGTAACTCTTGGCCTCGCGGATGATGTGGCGCGCCACGAACTCTGGCGTGTCCTCAAACATGTGGATGAAGCCGTGCAGCTCGCGCAGGATGTCGTTGGGCAGGTGGCGACTGGTCTTGGTCTCACCGTGGATGTAGATGGGCACTTCGGCGTTCTTGCGCCGCACTTCATCGATGAAGGTGCGCAGGTTCAGCACGGCCGGATCCAGATCCGGGCCAGGGGTGAATTCTTCGTCGTCGATGGAAAGAATGAAGGCGCTGGCGCGCGACTGCTGCTGCGCAAACTGGCTCAGATCACCGTAGCTGGTGACGCCCACCACTTCGAAGCCCTCAGTCTCGATCGCTTGCGCCAGCGCACGAATGCCCAGCCCAGAGGTGTTTTCCGAACGGAAGTCCTCGTCGATGATCACAATAGGGAAACGGAATTTCATCGAAGGTCTCCAGCCGGATCAAGCCGGTCGGTGGTTGGGTGGAACATGAAAGCGGGCAAGTGTACGGAAATCGAGAGGCGATGGTCTTCACCATGCCTCTTTTGACGCAGAATGTGGCGCACGCCAGACAGGATTGGCGCTTTCAACGGAGGATGTTTCATGGCTGAGTCAACCGTGTGGTGGTTGTTGGCGGCGGGATTGGTGGCGCTGGAGCTGTTTACGGGGACCTTTTACCTCCTGATGCTGGCATTAGGCCTTGCCGCAGGGGCACTCGCTGCCCATCTTGGCTTGTCGTTCACAGGACAGCTTCTGGTGGCGGCAGCGGTAGGCGCGGCAGCGGTGGTCGGTTGCTATCTGCTCAAACGACGGCGCAAGGGCGATCCATCGGTGCGGTCCATGCGCAGTGTGAACCTGGATGTGGGGGAACAGTTGCACATCGAGAGCTGGCAGGATGACGGCACAGCGTCGGTTCGTTACAGAGGGGCGCAATGGACCGCGATGCTCGCACCTGGCCAGACCCGGGTGCCCGGTGCGTTTCGTGTCGTCGAGCTGATGGGCAGCCGTTTGGTGGTCGAAAAGCTCTGACGTTGCGCCCCTTCCT
>JBIIQD010000406.1:0-3507 GCA_044342265.1 Hydrogenophaga sp.
TTGACGTTGCCCTCTCCGACCAGCGGTTCGATCATGGCCAGGATGCGCCGGGTGTAGAGCTGTTCGAGCTGCTGTGTGTACTGCAGCTTCTGCGTGTCGGCGCCCTGCGCCTGACCTTCCGGTGAGGCCGATAGCAGGCTTCCGGCATCGTCCACCACGCTGACCGACTTGGGGTGCATCTCCGGCACACTGGACGCCACCAGGTGCACGATGCCAGCAATCTGCGCCTTGTCCAGCGTGCGGCCGGGGTGCAGGGTCAGCAGGACTGAGGCGCTGGGCTTTTGCTGCTCGCGAAAGAAGCCGTTCTGGTTCGGCAGTGCCAGGTGCACGCGGGCGGCCTGCACCGACGACAACGACTGGATCGAGCGGGTCAACTCGCCTTCGAGGCCGCGCTGGAATGTCAGCCGCTCCTGGAACTGGGTCATGCCAAAGCGATTGGCTTCCATCATCTCGAAACCGCCGATCGACCCTTTGGGCAGGCCTTGGGAGGCCAGACGCAGCCGCGTGTCGTGCACCTTGTCGGCTGGCACCATGATCGCGCCTCCACCTTCGGTGTACTTGTACGGCACATTCAGGGTCGTCAGCTGCGTGATGATGGCGCCGCCGTCCTTGTCGTTGAGGTTGCTGTATAGCACCTTCCAGTCGGGCTGCTGTCCCATGAAGAACAACGCCAGGGCAATCGCCAGCAGGCCGAAGGCGCCCAATCCCAGTTTGATTTTCTGCGCACGGTCCAGGCGCGAAAGCCCCGTACTGAGTGCATTGCGGTTCTCGGTTGGCAGGTCCAGTTCGGCGACGGCAGTGCTCATGGAGAAGTGGCTTCGAAGTGGGTCGTCAAGTGGGGAAAAGTACCCCTGTTGCAACCGAGTATCCGGTGCCGTTCAGCCGCGCATATCGGTGAAAAAGCCTGCCTTTGGCCTGCTATTCCCCGCCCGTGCCGACGGGGTCTTCATTAGCATCAAGTCCTGCATCCGTCAGAGAGAAAGGACACCGCCATGGACTTGCGAATCAATGCCCTGAACAGCCAGGCCGTCAACGGCATCGGGCGCGGCGTGGCTGCTCAGCCTGGGGTGTCTTCCGCTGGTGTGGGTGGTGTGGGCAGCGGTTTTGCCGACAACTTCAAGACCGCGCTGCAGGCGGTCAGCAAGGCGCAGAACAATGCAAGCCAGCTGCAAATCGAGGTGCAAAAGGGCAATCCGAACGTGAGCCTGGAGCAGACCATGCTGGCGATGCAGAAAGGCCAGATCGGCTTTCAGGCCACCTTGCATGTGCGCAATCGCATGGTCCAGGCCTACACCGACATCATGAATATGAGTGTTTGACCCCCCCCGCGCCGCCTGCGGCGTCACCCCCCAGGGGCGATGCGAGCGGCCCGGCAGAGCCGGTTCCACCACATCTTGGACCGACTTCCCTTCGTTTCTTCAATGGACTTGTTTCGCGTCCATCAATTGTTCGAGGTCGCTGAGCCAGGGCTCGGCGAGCACCCGGATCTCAGCATCGGTGCGCAAGATGCGTTGCATGATGCGCGCCTTTTCTTTGCGGTCGTCAGGGGCCAGAGGCAGACTGCGCGACTTGTGGCGCAGCTGGGCGATCAATACCGCACAGGTGCCCTCCAGATGCATGATCTGGTCCCAGTCTTCGCTGCGAGCGGCTTCCAGCATCCGCTGGCTCGCGGTTTCGATGGCCTTGTAGTAGTCCAGCAAGCGGTGCTCCATGATCAGGCTCCCCGACCCGAGACGGGTTGCAGGTAAGCGGGGCCAGGTCGGCGGATCTGTTTCCACGAACTGGCCACCGGTTCGATCAGGCCACTGATCTCTTCCACCACGCCTGCATCGTTGCGCAGGTTGGCCAGCGTCAGGCGCCGGATGCTGTAGTCGTACAGCGCGAGCAGATTCTGCGCCAGGTCTCCGCCCTCTCGGGTGTTCAGCCCAGCCTTGAGACCTTCTTCGATGATGCGCACAGCCTTGCCGATGGCCTGGCCTTTGGCGACCACATCGCCGCGAGCGATGGCGCCACGGGCCGTCGCCAGGGATTGGAGCAGGGCATCAAACAGCAGCTCGACCAGGCTGTGCGGGTTGGCACCCTGCACGCTGGTTTCAACGGCGACCCGTTTGTAGGCTGTTGCGGCGCGAGAGCTGGCGGAAGTGAACATGGTGTCGGTTCCTTGTGGCTGATGCTTTTTTTATCGGCAATGGCGGCGGGAACTGTAGATGCGAAGAAGACCATTTGCGGGGGTCAACCCCTGTTCCAGAGAGCGATCTGCTGGCTCACGAAGGAGCTGAGTGAATTGAGCCTGCCCACGGCCAGGTCCATGGCGTTGTACTGGGCCAGCAAGCGGGTTTCGACCCGGCTGGCGCGGTCGTTCACCCGCTCTTGCTCCAGCCCGTTGCGCTTGATCGACGCCTGGATGGCGGTGGTCTTGTTGCTGACCATGCCATCGGCGGCGACCAGCGCGTCGGCGAAGGCGTCGACCTTGAGCCCGAAGCCGCGAGAGGTGGTGTCAACACCAGGGGCCATGAACAGGTCCTTGACACCTTGCAGGTTGGTCATCGCTTCGTCAAGCTTGGTGGCGTTGATCTCCAGCTTGCCTCCGCTCTTGATCTCGATGCCGATTTCGGAGAGCCGACTGTAGGGCGAGCTGTTGGTGACCGAGCGCATCATGCCGCGCAGCGCGTTCTGCAGACCAATGGCGGTTGAGTCGCCCTGCAGCGGCCCGGCCACTTTGGTGGCCTCGTCGTAGCGGGTGGCCGTGGCGATGGTGGTGTTCAGCGAGTTGTAGGCGTCCACAAACGACTTGATGTTGTTGCGAGCGGCGTCAAGGTCGTTGCTGACGTCGATCTCTACTGGCCCGGTGGTGACCTGGCTGAGCTGCAGTGTCAGACCCGGGATGGTGTCGGTCAGCTTGTTGGTGGCCGAACTGATCGAGATATTGTTGATCGTCGCCAGCGCGTTTTCGCCGCTTTGTGAGCGGGCCATGCCGTTGGCATTGCCCACGGCGAAGGCCAGGCGCGACAGGCCCGATGCATCGGTACTCTGGCCATCGTCGTCTGCCACCGACACACGGAAACCGTTGACTTCCCCGGTCTCGCTGGATCGCATCAGCAGGCGCTCGCCGGAGGCGTCCCTGAGCACGGTCGCACTGACCCCGGCGCCAGCCTCGTTGATTTTGGTGGCAATCTCCGACAGAGAGTCTTCGCCAGCAAGGATGTCGATGGTGAGGGGTAACGCACTGCCTGCCGTGAAAGCGCTGCCGCTCCAGCGACCGATTTCGATTGTCATGCTGCCCGTGCCCATGGCGGCGCCATTGGGTACCGCCGCTGAGGCGGTGGACTGGGCCTTCGCCAGCCACTGGACTTCCATGGACAACGAGGTCGCCGCCGCGCCTGGCGACGCGGTGACACCAATGGCAGTGGGATTGGACGATGACGCCTTGACCGCGTTCCAGCCGTTGGCGGTGGACAGCTTGGCCGCTGTGTCGCCCAGGCTGGATACCTGCGACTTGATGTTGCC
>JBIIQD010000407.1:0-3498 GCA_044342265.1 Hydrogenophaga sp.
CTGGTGGTGCCGGCGTTGCCCGTGTTCTGGTTCAGGCTGGCCATGGCTTCGTTTTGATCGGCCATGTCCTTGGCCTTGATCGACAGCTGGATGTTGCGGGTCTTGCGATCCACGTTCACCACCACGGCGTTGACTTCGTCGCCTTCCTTGAGCACGTTGCGAGCGTCCTCCACGCGATCGCGGGAGATTTCCGAAGCGCGCAGGTAGCCGATCACGTCTTCGCCCAGGTCAATTTCGGCGCCCTTGGCGTCCACGGTTTTGACCTTGCCAGTCACCACAGAACCCTTGTCGTTGACCGACACGAAGGTGGTGAACGGGTCGCCGTCAAGCTGCTTGATACCCAAGGAGATGCGCTCGCGCTCGACGTCGATGGCCAGCACGATGGCGTCGACTTCCTGACCCTTCTTGAAGTTGCGCACGGCAGCTTCGCCGGTTTCGTTCCAGGACAGGTCAGACAGGTGCACCAAGCCGTCGATGCCGGCGGCCAGGCCGACGAACACACCGAAGTCGGTGATCGACTTGATCGGGCCTTTGACGCGGTCACCGCGCTTGGTGCCTTCAGCAAACTCGTGCCAGGGGTTGGCGCGGCACTGCTTCATGCCCAGGGAAATGCGGCGCTTGTCTTCGTCGATGTCCAGCACCATGACTTCGACTTCGTCGCCCAGCGACACCAGCTTGGAAGGAGCGACGTTCTTGTTGGTCCAGTCCATTTCAGAGACGTGCACCAGGCCTTCGATGCCCGGCTCCAGCTCGACGAACGCGCCGTAGTCGGCGATGTTGGTGATCTTGCCGAACATGCGGGTGCCTTGCGGGTAGCGGCGGCCAACGCCCATCCAGGGGTCGTCGCCCATCTGCTTCAGACCCAGGGAAACGCGGTGCTTTTCGGTGTCGAACTTCAGGATCTTGGCGGTGATTTCCTGGCCAGCCGTCACCACTTCGCTCGGGTGACGGACGCGGCGCCAGGCCATGTCGGTGATGTGCAGCAGGCCGTCGATACCGCCCAGGTCCACGAACGCACCGTACTCGGTGATGTTCTTGACCACGCCGTGGACGATTGCACCTTCCTTGAGGTTTTCCATCAGCTTGGCGCGCTCTTCGCCCATGGAGGCTTCCACCACGGCGCGGCGGCTCAGCACCACGTTGTTCCGCTTGCGGTCAAGCTTGATGACCTTGAATTCCAGGGTCTTGTTCTCGTACGGCGAGAGGTCCTTGGTGGGACGGCTGTCGACCAGCGAACCGGGCAGGAAAGCGCTGATGCCGTTGACCATGACCTTGAGGCCGCCCTTGACCTTGCTGGAGGTCGTGCCGGTGACGAATTCGCCGGATTCCAGAGCCTTTTCCAGGGCCATCCACGACGCCAGGCGCTTGGCCTTGTCGCGCGAGAGCAGGGTATCGCCGAAGCCGTTTTCTACCGAGTCGATGGCGACCGACACAAAGTCGCCCACTTGCACTTCGAGCTCGCCCAGGTCGTTCTTGAACTCGGCGAGCGGCACGTAGGCTTCGGACTTCAGACCTGCGTTGACCACCACATGGCTGTGTTCGATGCGAACGACTTCAGCGGTGATAACTTCGCCCGAGCGCATTTCAGCGCGTTTGAGGGACTCTTCGAACAGGGCGGCAAAAGATTCAGACATTGAATTTCCTATGGCCACTCAGCGTCGCAGACGACACAACCGCAGGCGGGTGCGCTGGAAATCGACGGATGGGTGGCGTTGACATTGCGGCGTGAGGCACCGCGGGGTTGGGTAAAAGAACCGTTCGGCCTGCGGGCTGTGAGAACCCGGCGGGGCCGTCTGGGCCATTGCTGCAGCGGATCAGTTGACTGGTGCCGCTGTGGTGCCTTGCCACCAGTCAAGAACCTGTTTCACCGATGATTCGATGTCCAGGTCCGAGTTGTCCAGTAGCTTGGCGTCCTCGGCAGGCTTCAAAGGTGCGTGGGCCCGGGAGGAATCCCGGAGGTCGCGCGACTTGAGGTCAGCCAAGAGGTCGATCATGTTAGCAGAAATTCCTTTGGAAATCAATTGTTTATGGCGCCTTTGGGCGCGCCGTTCTGCACTCGCCGTGAGGTAGACTTTCAAAGGCGCGTCTGGGAAGATCACAGTTCCCATGTCACGGCCATCGGCCACAAGACCAGGCAGTCTTCTGAATCCCAACTGGAGACCAGTCAGTGCCTCCCTGACCTGCGGGATGGCCGATACCCGGGAGGCCGCCATGCCAGCCGCCTCGGTACGAAGCGCGTCGGTGACGTCCTTGTCGTCAAGCCAGACCCTGTCAGCCTCAAAGCGAACCTGCAAGCCAGCCGCCAAGGCGCCCAGTTTTTGCACTTGCGACGCGTCTTTTAGGGCATCCTCAGTGGTGGTTAGCCCATGCTGCTCAGCAGCCAGTCCCACCAGGCGGTATAGGGAGCCTGAATCCAGCAACTGGTAGCCGAGTCGGTGGGCCACTTCTGCTGCCAGCGTGCCTTTGCCAGATGCAGTCGGACCGTCGATGCAGATCACTGGAATCCTGTCGGGCTGTACGGCGCACAGCGCAAACAAGGCCTCAAAATAGTCCGGAAAGGTCTTGGCGACACACTTCGGGTCTTCGATTCGAACGGTCACGCCGTCGGGGTTGAACGCCGCGAGCGAGAAGCACATGGCGACCCGGTGGTCGTCGTAGGTGTGAATGGAGGCCAATTGCCATCGCACCGGGGGCGTGATGCGTATGAAGTCCGCACCTTCTTCGACCGCGGCTCCCAGCTTTCTGCACTCCTTGGCCATGGCGGCAATGCGGTCTGTTTCTTTGACCCGCCAGCTGGCGATGTTGCGCAAGGTGCTGGGGCCATCAGCGTACATCGCCATGATGGCGAGGGTCATCGCCGCATCAGGGATATGGTTGCAGTCCAGATCGATCGCTTTAAGTGGCCAGAGGCCGCGCCGAATATGCAACCGGTTGGCGTCGCCCGTGACGTCGGCGCCCATCCGTTGAGCGGCTTCGACGAAGCGGATGTCGCCCTGGATGGAAGACAGGCCCACACCCTCAATGGTTACGCCTTCGGTGCCTTCGCGCGCAGGGGCTATCGCACCCAGCGCAATGAAATAGCTGGCAGAAGATGCATCCCCTTCCACATGGACCAGGCCTGGTGATGCGTATCGACTGCCGGCTGGAATGGTGAAGCGGGCCCAAGCCTCGCGATGTATCTTTACGCCAAAGCGTTCCAGAAGGTTGAGCGTGATCTCGATGTAGGGCTTGGAGATCAGCTCCCCGACCACTTCAATGACCACGTTCTGGGACGTTGCCGCCAGCGGCAACGCCAGCAGCAAGGCCGTCAGGAACTGGCTGGACACGTCGCCTCGCACGCGGATTGGTTCGTCCAAATTCAGTCCTGACGTGGTGCCGTTGCCCAATCGCAGCGGCGGGTAGCCCTCTTGCCCCAGACAGTCCACGGGGCAACCGAGTTGCCGAAGCGCGTTGACCAGGTCGCCGATAGGGCGCTCGTGCATGCGGGCATTGCCGCTG
>JBIIQD010000408.1:0-3494 GCA_044342265.1 Hydrogenophaga sp.
CAGACCGGCGCATTGGATGGTCTGCTGGCGCTGGCCCCTGACGTCGACGGCGTATCGCTCGACGCACGCCCCGACGCCGCCTGGATGGCGATGTTCCTGGGCGAGGGACTGGACCCGGTGGACGGTGCGAGCCGCTCCCATGCCTTGTCGCGCGCCGAAGGCACCCAGTTTGCCAGCCTGCGCGAAGGCGGGCAGACCCTGGCCTGCGGCGCCGCGTGTTTTGCGCAAGGCTGGCTGAGCATGCACGGTTTGCGCACGGCGGCGGGCCAGCGCGGCCGCGGTCTGGCGGGCCGCCTGATTCGGGCCATGGCGCTGGAGGCGCAGCGCCGCGGCATCGACCGGGCCTTCCTGCAGGTGGACGGCGGTAACGCGCCGGCGCTGGCCCTGTACCGCCGCGCCGGCATGGCGACGGCCTGGTCCTACGCCTACTGGCGCCAGACGCCGACCGCTTGACGCAGATCAAGCTCGCCCTTCAGCGGGTGGCCGCCCGGTGCGGGCGCCCTTGAAAATGGACCGATCAGCGCCATGTGCCCTGCAATCCATTCTTCTTGCGGAGTGCTTCCCATGCGACTCGACAAACTCACCACCAAATTCCAGGAAGCCCTGAGCGAGGCCCAGAGCTTGGCCTTGGGCAAGGACAACGGCTACATCGAACCGGCGCACCTGCTGCTGGCGATGCTGCGGCAGACCGACGGCCCCAAGTCGCTGCTGCAGCGCGCGGGTGTCAATGTGGCTGGACTGACCAAGGCTGCTGAAGATGCGGTGAACCGCCTGCCCGAAGTGCAAGGCCAGGACCAGGTGCAACCCAGCCCAGACCTGGGCAAGCTGCTGCAGGCGACCGAAAAGGAGGCCATCAAGCGCGGTGACGAGTTCATTGCCAGCGAACTTTTTTTGCTGGCCGTGGCCGACCACAAAGGCGACCTGGGCCGCATGGCCAACGAAAACGGCCTGACCCGCAAGAGTCTGGAGAGCGCCATCACCGCCGTGCGCGGCGGCCAGAAGATGGACAGCCCCGAGGCCGAAGGCCAGCGCGAAGCACTGAAGAAGTACACCCTCGACCTGACCGAGCGCGCCCGCCTGGGCAAGCTGGACCCAGTGATCGGCCGCGACGATGAGATCCGCCGGGCGATCCAGGTGCTGCAGCGTCGCACCAAGAACAACCCGGTGCTGATCGGCGAGCCCGGCGTGGGAAAGACGGCCATCGTCGAAGGCCTGGCGCAGCGCATCGTGGCGGGCGAGGTGCCCGATTCGCTCAAGGGCAAGCGGGTGCTGTCGCTCGACATGGCGGCCTTGTTGGCCGGTGCCAAGTTCCGGGGTGAGTTTGAAGAGCGACTGAAAACCGTGCTGAATGAACTGGCCAAGGACGAAGGCCAGACCATCGTTTTCATCGACGAGATCCACACCATGGTGGGCGCGGGCAAGGCCGAGGGCGCGATGGACGCCGGCAACATGCTCAAGCCCGCGCTGGCGCGCGGTGAACTGCACTGCGTGGGCGCGACCACGCTCGACGAGTACCGCAAGTACATCGAAAAAGACGCCGCGCTGGAGCGCCGTTTCCAGAAGATCCTGGTGGGTGAGCCGACGGTGGAGGCCACCATCGCCATCTTGCGCGGCCTCAAAGAACGCTACCAGGTGCACCACGGCGTGGACATCACCGACCCGGCCATCGTGGCCGCGGCCGAGCTGAGCCACCGCTACATCACCGACCGTTTCCTGCCCGACAAGGCGATCGACCTGATCGACGAGGCGGCCGCCAAGATCAAGATCGAACTCGACTCCAAGCCCGAGGTGATGGACAAGCTCGACCGCCGCTTGATCCAGCTGCAGATCGAGCGCGAGGCCGTCAAGAAAGAAAAGGACGAGGCTTCGCAGAAGCGCTTTGAACTGATCAACGAAGAGATTGGCAAGCTGCAGAAAGAGATCGCCGATCTCGATGAAATCTGGAAGGCCGAGAAGGCCACCGCACAGGGCAGCGCCCAGGTGCGCATTGAAATCGACAAGCTGCGCCAGCAGATCGTGGACCTGACCCGCAAGGGCGATCTCGCCAAGGTGAGCGAGCTGCAGTACGGCAAGCTGCCCGAGCTGGAGAAGCGCCTGAAAGAGGCGCAGGACAAGGAGTCCGGCAAAGCCAAGGGCGGCGCGGGCGCAGGGCCGCAGCTGCTGCGCACGCAGGTCGGCGCCGAAGAAATCGCCGAGGTGGTGGCGCGCGCCACCGGTATCCCGGTGGCCAAGCTGATGCAGGGCGAGCGCGACAAGCTGCTGGTGATGGAAGACAAGCTGCACAGCCGCGTGGTGGGGCAGGACGAAGCGATTTCGGCCGTGGCCAACGCCATCCGCCGTTCGCGCTCCGGTTTGAGCGACCCGAACCGCCCGACCGGTTCGTTCCTGTTCCTCGGCCCCACCGGTGTGGGCAAGACCGAGCTGTGCAAGGCGCTGGCGGGGTTTTTGTTCGACAGCGAGGAGCACCTGATCCGCATCGACATGAGCGAATTCATGGAGAAGCATTCGGTGGCCCGCCTGATCGGCGCGCCGCCCGGCTACGTGGGCTACGAGGAGGGCGGTTACCTCACCGAAGCGGTGCGCCGCAAGCCCTACAGCGTGCTGCTGCTCGACGAGGTGGAGAAGGCGCACCCGGACGTGTTCAACGTGCTGCTGCAGGTGCTGGACGACGGCCGTCTGACCGATGGCCAGGGCCGCACCGTGGACTTCAAGAACACGGTGATCGTGATGACCAGCAACATCGGCTCGCACCTGATCCAGGCCATGGTCGGTCAGCCGTACGACGACATCAAGGAAGCCGTGTGGGGCGAACTGAAAGACCACTTCCGGCCCGAGTTCCTGAACCGCATCGACGAGACGGTGGTGTTCCACGCGCTCGACGCGCAGCACATCGCGTCCATCGCCGGTATCCAGCTCAAGGCGCTGCAGGCCCGCCTGCAGAAGATGGACTTGCGCCTGGACGTGTCGCCCACTGCGCTGGCCGAGCTGGCCAAGGTGGGCTTCGATCCGGTGTTCGGTGCGCGACCGCTCAAGCGCGCGATCCAGCAGCGCATCGAAAACCCGCTGTCCAAGCTGCTGCTGGAAGGCAAGTACCCGCCCAAGTCGGTCATTCCGGTGGACGTGGATCCTGTCCACAGCCCCGGGGTGTTTGAATTCAAGCCGGCGGTGGTCACCGATTGATCCCGCCGGGAAGATGGCCCTCCGTCTGGTGCGGGGCCTCTACCCGCCAACGGAAGCGGGGCCTATCATGCCGACCATGACCCAGAACCCGCCCGAACTTCCCATGCGCGCCCTCTTTGACGCGCAGTACCAGGCCAGCCGCGCGCAGATTCATGTGCCGCTGTCGCTCCGGCTGGACCGCCTGCGGCGCCTGCGCTCGCTGATCGACCAGCATGGCGCGGCGCTGGCCGAGGCGGTGCAGGCTGATTTTGGAGTGCGCTCGGCCAGACTCACCGAGATCGCCGATTTTTTCGTGCTGCGCGCTCTGCTGGGCG
>JBIIQD010000409.1:0-3487 GCA_044342265.1 Hydrogenophaga sp.
TGGGCCTCTCCACGGTGCTGGGCATCGTCAAGGGCCACAAAGGCAACATACAGGTCAGCTCCAGCCTGGGCAAGGGCGCGACTTTCACCGTTGACTTGCCGGTGTCGCAGGTTGAGCTCCTCCCGTCTGGCGCCAGCGACAACAGCAAACCATTTCAAGGCCAGGGGGAATCCATCCTGTTTGTGGATGACGAGCCAGCGGTGCAGCAGGTGGGCAAGGCGGTCCTGGAGCGGCTGAACTTCAAGGTGATCGTTGCCGTCGACGGCGAAGACGGTTTGATCAAGGCCACCGAAAACAGGGCCACCCTCAAAGCCATCATCACCGACATGCACATGCCCCACATGGACGGTCTGGCTTTCGTGCATGCGGTGCGCCGCACCCTGCCCGACATCCCCATCATCCTGTCCAGCGGCCGCGTGGACGATGCCGTGGCCCGTGATTTCCGCGCGCTGGGCGTCAAGACACGTCTGGACAAACCGTTCTCCGAGGCCCAACTGGCCGAAAAGCTGCACGCCCTCCTGTCTGAGCCCGCCGAACACGACTGAGGCGTGGCAAAGCCTCCAAGGCGCTCCCCGAGCATCTGGCCACTGCCACAATGGCTGGGCCATGCAAGCTTTTGCCGCCACATCCGCGATCACGCCCGCCATGAGCGGCCAGCGGGCCAGCGAGATCGCCTCGAGCTTCGACCTGCGCGCTTTGCCCGCCGACTTTCTGGCCAACCCCTATCCGGTCTATGCGGCGCTGCGCGAACACGACCCGGTGCGGCGCATGCCCGATGGCGCGCTCTTCCTCACGCGCCATGCCGACCTGATGGCGGTGTACCGCGACACGGCCGTGTTCAGCTCCGACAAGCGCGTCGAGTTCGCGCCCAAGTACGGCGCGGGCTCGCCGCTCTATGAGCACCACACCACCAGCCTGGTGTTCAACGACCCTCCGCTGCACACCCGGGTGCGCAAGCTGATCATGGGCGCCCTCACCCGCTGCGCCATTGCCGACATGGAGCCTGGACTGACAACGCTGGTGGACAGCCTGCTCGACTGCATTGATGCGCGGGGCAGCGGCGACCTGATCGAAGACTTCGCCTCGGCCATCCCGGTCGAGATCATCGGCAACCTGCTGGGCGTGCCGCACGCCGACCGCGGCCCGCTGCGCGACTGGTCGCTGGCCATCCTCGGCGCGCTCGAACCCGTGCCCACGCCCGAGCAGCACACGGCCGGCAACCGCAGCGTGACCGAGATGCTGGCCTATCTGCGCGGTCTGGTGGCTGAACGCCGCAAAACACCGGGCGACCCGGAGCGCGACGTGCTCACGCGCTTGATGCAGGGCGAGACCAGCGGCGAGAAGCCGAGCGAGATCGAGCTGCTGCAGAACTGCATCTTCCTGCTCAACGCTGGGCACGAGACCACCACCAACCTGATTGGCAATGGCCTGATCCTGATGCAGGAGTTCCCGGCGCAGAGGGAGCAGCTGCTGGCCGACCTGCGCACGGCCGGCACCGATGAGGCCGCCAGAGAACAGGTGCTCACGCTGGCGGTCGACGAATGTCTGCGATTCGAATCGTCCAACCAGTTGGGCAACCGCCGCGCGCTGTCGGCGACCTCAGTCGCTGGCGTCGAACTGGCCGAAGGCACGCTGGTCACGCTATGCATCGGCGCCGCCAACCGCGACCCGGCCGTTTACGACCAGCCCGAGACGTTGAACCTGCGCCGCGAAGGCAACAAACACCTCGCCTTCGGCTTCGGCATCCACCAGTGCGCTGGCCTGAGCCTGGCGCGGCTGGAGGGCCGCATCGCCATCGGGCGTTTCCTCGAGCGCTTCCCGCGCTTTGAACTCACTGCGCCGCCCGTGCGCAGCGGGCGGGCGCGGTTCCGGGGATTTCTGCGCGCGCCGTTTTCTTCGCTGTGCCGGTTCTGAACACCATCCCTAAACCAAAACACCTTTGTTCGATTGTCGAAACACACTGTCGCGAAAAGGCTGAAAGCAAGTTTGTTCTCTGGCTCAATCTTTCACTAGGCTGAATCAAGAACTCAAGGCACCGACGACGCAGCCAGCGCTTGCGCCACCGTCATTTCGCGCAGCCCGCTGACCGCCCAGAAGGCCTCGGTACTGGGCGACTGGGGCAGCAGCAGGCGCTGGGCCAGCGGCGCGAGTGGCAGGTGCGCCGGGTCTTGCAGCAGCACATAGCGCTCATCTTCCTCATTCAGCCGCCCCAGCCAGTCCAGTGCGACCAGCGCGCCGACTGGCTCCTCAAGATGCAGCGGATCGACCCGCAGCGCTTGCGCCAGAACCTCAAGGCTCAACCCGCGGGCCGGCGCCTCGCGCACCGCCTGCAGCTGCTCCAGCGTCTCCAGCGCCAGCTGGAAACGCCAGCCCGGGTAGTTCCCTCGCCGCGCAATGCCCGACAGCAGACTCGGCAGGTAGGCCGCGACCACGGCGCCCAGCAACACGATCACCCAGGCGACATAGAACCAGACCAGCAGGATCGGCACAGTCGCAAACGTGCCGTAGACCACCGAGTAGGTCGGCACCTGTCCCAGGTACCAGGCGAGCACGCCTTTGGCAAGTTCGAGCGCGCCCGCCGTGAACAGGCCACCGACGAGCGCGTGCGACCAGCGCACCTTGGCGTTGGGCACAAAACGATAGAGGGCCGCCATGCCAACGATCATCAGAACGAACTGCAGCGAATCGAGCAGCACCCGCAGGCTGCCCGAGCGCGCCATGCCTGAGCTGGACAAGGCGTAGGAAGTCGCGGCCAAACTCGCCGCCAGCAACAATGGGCCCAGGGTCAGCACCGCCCAATACACAAGGACACGCTGAGTGAAGGGGCGCGGCGTGCGCACGCGCCAGATGTCGTTGAGCTTGCGGTCAATGGTCAGGATCAGCGCCAGTGCCGTCACGAGCAGAATCAGCGCGCCCACCCAGCCGATCTGGCCAGCCTTGGAAGCGAACTGGCTGAGGTAACTCAGCACCTGCTTGGCGATGTTGTCGGGCACCAGGCTTTCGACCAGCCAGCGCTGCAGCGTGGTCTGCAGCCGCGCAAACATGGGAAAGGCGCTAAAGATGGCCAGCGCCACGGTGAACAGCGGCACCAGCGAGATCGTCGTGGTGAAGGTCAGGCTCGACGCGGTCACGCCCAGCCGGTCTTCGCGAAAGCGCTCGCGCAAGGTCAGGGCGGTGTTGCGCCAGGGGAAACGCAGCAGGTTGTCCCACAGTTCGGCCAGCAGGGTCTGAGCCTTTGCAAGGCGCTCGGAAACAGTCATCCCGGTATCATGCCACCCGCCATGCATGACACCACCAACGCCCCGCCTGCCTCGCCGAACCCCATGGCTCCCCCGCCCGCCGCCATTGCCCTGTCTCGTCAACTGGCCGTGGGCTGCCTGCTGGCGCTGATCGCGCTGTGCCTGGCCTGGGAGTTGTGGTTGGCACCGCTTCGGCCTGGTGGCTCCTGGCTGGTGCTCAAGGTGCTGCCGCTGACGCTGCCGCTGGC
>JBIIQD010000410.1:0-3450 GCA_044342265.1 Hydrogenophaga sp.
GGCCGCTTTCTGGCCCGGATTCACAGCGTGGGCGCCGAACACCCCTTCGAAGTCCGGCCGGTGCTGGACGTGGCCACGTTTGCCCACGAGCCGCGTGACTGGCTGCTGGAACACCACATGGTGGCGCAAGAAGTCCAGTCTGCTTGGTCAGCCGCGCTGAAGGAAGCCTTGGAGCTGATCACTCGACAACCGGTGCTGGATGCGCTGAGAGCGGCAGATACGCAGAGCATCGCCCGCTTGCGCCTGCACGGTGACTGCCATCCGGGCAACATCTTGTGGACTCCGGAAGGCCAAGCGGGCGCCGGGCCGCACTTTGTGGACCTGGATGACGCGCGGATGGGTCCAGCGGTGCAAGACCTTTGGATGCTGCTTTCAGGCGACCGCCGCCAACAGACCCAGCAACTGGCCGCGCTGATCGACGGCTACGAGCAATTTCGCCCGTTCGATCGCCGCGAACTGGCGCTGATCGAGCCGCTGCGCACCTTGCGGTTGATCCATTACAGCGCGTGGATCGCCCGCCGCTGGGAAGACCCCGCTTTCCCGATCAACTTCCCCTGGTTCGGCAGCCGTGACTACTGGCAGGGCCAGGTGGACATGCTGGTTGAACAGATCGAAGAAATGCAGGCTGCACCGCTGGAGATCTAAAGCCTCCCAAGCAAAGCGAGCTGTCCACTGGCACGCCAAGGTCTTTTCTATTTATATTGTGTGCAATTTAATTGCTCGATATAATTCTGGGCATGGTCACTCTCCACCCCAATACCTTGCCCAACCAGTCCCTGCAGCTGGACAACCAACTGTGCTTCGCGCTGTATTCGGCTTCTCTGGCCATGACCAAGCTGTACAAACCGCTGCTCGAAGCACTGGGATTGACGTATCCGCAGTACCTGACGCTCCTGGTCCTTTGGGAGAAAGACGGTGTCACGGTCTCTGAACTTGGCGAGCACTTGGGCCTGGACTCCGGCACGCTCACCCCGCTGCTCAAGCGTTTGGAAACGGCGGGCCTGGTGTTGCGGTTGCGCGATACGGCCGATGAACGTCGGGTACTGATCCGCCTCTCCGCCAACGGTCGCAGACTCAAAACCCGCGCGCAGCACATACCCGGCTGCGTGTTGAAAGCTTTGCAATGTGACGTGGCAGAAGCTTTGGCGCTCACACGCCAGGTGCAGGCGCTGCGTGCACGCCTGAGCGCATGAATCTCACGATTTTCAACCCCGCTTCATACAAGCATCCAACTCGAAGGAACCACCATGACCACCGCTCTCGACAAAGTGATCTACACCGCCCGCGCCCACACCACGGGTGGTCGTGAAGGCAGTTCTCGCACCGATGACGGATTGCTCGACATCAAGCTATCACCACCCAAGGCCATGGGGGGCGCTGGAACTGCCACCAACCCCGAACAGCTGTTTGCCGCCGGTTACTCTGCCTGTTTCATGGGGGCTCTAAAACACGTGGCGGCGATGAAGAAGCTGGCCATCCCGGCCGACGCCTTCATCGACGCGGAGGTCGATATCGGTCCGATCCCGGCAGGCTTTGGCATCGCTGCCCGCTTGGCGATCAGCTTGCCTGGCTTGGACCGTGCCGTCGCACTGGACCTGATTGAAACTGCGCACCAGGTGTGCCCCTACTCGAACGCCACCCGGGGCAACATTGATGTGGGACTGAGTCTGGTCTGAGCAACAACACCCGCGCGCTCATGCGCTCAGGCTCAGTCGCTCCAAGGCATCGGCCAGCCAATCCTTGGGCAACGGATCGGCGCTGGCGAGCGCGACGCGCCAGCCTTCAGTTTCTGCAGAAACACCAAACCGGCCTTGGGTCCAGACCTGCCACGCGGGCCAGGCGCACTCCTCCAGCGTGACGGTCTGCCCCGCAGGGGCAGACAGCATCGCGGACAAAGCCGTCGAACGGGTCAGGTGCACGCCACCGTTGCGCACCTCACCGCCCAGCAACGGGGCCAGCTCGGCCAAAGCATGGGCGTCACTCGAACAGGAACCCCAACGCCCCAACCATTGACGCAGGTGGGCCCCAACGGCCGCGCCGCGGCGTGCCTCGGCCTGCTGCAGATCAGCATGGTCCCAGCGGTTCCAGTCAATCGCCATTCCCTTGACCTCAGCCGCCAGCAGCGCTTGCGCACAACGAAACACCACCCGCTCGTGCGCAGGTTCGCTCAAGCCAGCAGCGGTAATCAACAACGCCCCCAGACGCCCGGACATCAGCTGGGCCTGCTGCGCGAGCAGCTTGTCGCGCAGCAGCTCATCGCGCTCGTTGCGCAAAGACGCCAGCTCCAACGCGTTCTTCAAGTCGGCCCGAAGGCTTTCGAGCTCCCAGGGTTTGGCGATGTAACGGTAAATTTCTCCCGTGTTGATCGCATCAATCGCTTCTCCGAGTTCTGAATAGGCCGTGGTGAGCATGCGCACAATGTGCGGGTAGTGCTGACGCGCATGACGCAGCAATTCGTTGCCCCTTTCACCGGGCATGCGCTGGTCGCAGACCAGTACCGCGATCTCGGCACCGTGGACGCTGAGCTTGGCCCGCCCTTCCTCCACAGAAATGGCGGTGATCACTGGCGCCAGCGGGCCCACCAGGCGCTCGAAATACTTCAGGGCGATTGCCTCATCATCGACGAACAGGATCTTTGCGGGTTTCATCGGGATACCTCATTGACTTGTTCTACTTCCCTGAATGCGAAACACAGGCTGACGGTCGTTCCGCCACCGGGCCCGGACTGCACCACCACGTTGCCACCCAGCGAGTTCAACACCCGCTGACAAAACAACAGTCCCATGCCACTGCCTTCGGTGGCGGCCTTCGTCGTGACGGGTTCGTGCGTCAAACGGACCAGCACTTCCGGCGCAATGCCTGGACCGTTGTCGCGAATCCGAATGGCGTGAGCCTCTGGTCGCCCATCAATCTCAATCACGATCAGCGGTTGCAACGGCAGCGCTGTGCGAAGGGCGAACAAGGCATTCTTGACCAAAGTGCACAGCACCAGGTACAGCAAATCCCGCTGACCGGGCAACCTGAAGTCCTGTGACAACTTGCAAGACAGCCAGTCTGCCTCTTCGGCATCAAAAGGATAACCCTCGCGAACGGAATGCACCAGATCACTGGCCAGATCAGAAGCCGTGCGGTCGGCATGATAGGCGTCGAGTGCGGTACGGACGAAGGTCGCCACCAGCGAATGGGCAAAGTCTGTTCGCCGCTGCGCGGCCTCCAGCATGGATTCGAACTCGCCCGGGCGCCGCTGCGTGATGCACACCAGATCATGATTGCCGCATGCTGGCGTTTGCTGGCGCTCACGCATGGCACTCAAGTAGCCACTGACCGTCGCCATCGGCGTTCCGACCTCATGCGCCAGAAAGCCCAGGGTTTCGCGCAGGCTCTCGTCCCGCCGCTGCAGCAGCGCAAGGTCGCGCAAGCGTCGATGGCAGGCTGCGCGCCCGTCACGCA
>JBIIQD010000411.1:0-3447 GCA_044342265.1 Hydrogenophaga sp.
GGGGGGTCTTATCTGCTCCCCCAAAGCACGCGCAGTTTGGCGAGTTCTTCGTCAAAGCGCGCGTTGATGCGCTGCTTTTCCTGGTTCTGGTCGCTCAGGAACCGGTTTTGCACCACCACCTGCTGTGCGTTGTCGTCGACCTTGCGCTTGAGCCAGGGGGGCGCCTTGCTCACGTCGTTTTGATAGAACTCCAGCTCGAGATCAATGTCGCGTCGCTGCTTGGTCAGCTCGCTGCTGCGTTTTTTCACTGCTTCGATCACATCGTCGATTTGCTTGATCGCTTCGGCCCGTTCCTTGTCATGCACGGCCTGGTTGGGGTACCGGATCAGCAGGGCTTTGTCTCTCCGCCTCTCTTCGTTGACGCGCGCCTTTTCGGCGTCTGCTGCCTTGCGCTGCAGATCCAGCTTGGCGCGCTCTTCGGCGGTGTAGCTGGGCGGAACGACCCGCTTGACTGTGCCTGATTGGCCCAATTCTTTCTGCTCCCGGTCCAGGCAATCAACGATCGGGCGGTCTGAGGTCAGACGGCGTCCCTTGCTGTCCACGCAGCTGTAGATACCACCCTTGTTGTCTTGCGTTTGAGCCTGCGCAGTTGCGCAAGCAACGAACATGGCGACGCCGAATATCACCTTAACGGGAGGGCGTTTGCTGAACGTGGTTGGTCGATAGAAGGTCAAAAAAGTATCCTCAGGCAACACCATAGCGTTCGCGGTAATCCAGCACACGGTCGCGATGTTGGACCAACTCGGCGGCAGTGACCACCGATAGATACTGCAGCAAATCGGCCAAGGTCGCAATCGCACAAACCTGCAGGCCCAGTTGCTGTCGCACATACTGAACAGCGCTGTGGTCCACATCACGCAAGGCGCCGTCCGGGCCGGCTTCCGTGGCTTTCTCCTGACGGTCCAGCGCGATCACCACTGCATGCGGTATCGCGCCGGCGGCCTGGATCAGCGCAATGGACTCGCGGGCAGCGGTACCAGCCGACATCACGTCGTCCACGATCAGCACCCGACCTTTGAGGGGCGCGCCCACCAGCGAACCGCCTTCGCCATGGTTCTTGGCTTCCTTGCGGTTGTAGGCAAAGGGCACGCTGCGACCCAGGCGGGCCAGTTCGATGGCGACCGCCGCACCGAGCGGAATGCCCTTGTAGGCCGGGCCAAAAACCATGTCGAACTCAATGCCACTGGCGACCAGGGCCTGTGCATAGAATTGCGCCAGCCTACCGAGCTTGGCGCCGTCGTCGAACAGGCCGGCGTTGAAGAAGTAAGGCGAGAGGCGCCCGGCCTTGGTCTTGAACTCGCCAAAGCGCAGCACGCCCGAATCCACGCAGAACTGCACGAAATCCTGTGCCATCGAACTGCCTTTGGCATCGGCAACCGCCGAGCCCACTTCCAACACCATGAGGACATCCTTGTTCAAACTCACCAGCCTCAACCTCAACGGCATCCGCTCCGCCAGCAGCAAAGGGCTGGAAGCTTGGGTCACCGGTCACGCGCCCGATTGTATTTGTGTACAGGAAGTCAAAGCCCAGGCCGTCGATGTGTGCGGCCGCTTCGAGGAACTGGCGGGACTGCACGGCCACTTCCACTTCGCTGAGAAGAAAGGATATTCCGGCGTTGGGGTCTACACGAAACACACGCCTAGCGACGTGGTGAAGGGTTTTGACGGCGGGGAGTTCGACGCCGAAGGCCGCTGGGCCGAGTTGCGCTTTGACACTCCCAAGCGCAAGTTCTCAGTCATCAGCGCCTATTTTCCCAGTGGCTCGTCCGGCCCCGAGCGACAGGAAGCCAAGTTCCGTTTCCTGGATCTGATGTACCCACATCTGATGGCCCTGAAAAAGAAGCGCGACTTCGTGATCTGCAGCGACGTCAACATCGCCCACCAGGAAAAGGACCTCAAGAACTGGCGCAGCAACCAGAAGAACAGCGGCTTCTTGCCCGAGGAGCGTGCCTGGATGACCAAGCTGCTCACCGACGGCGGCCTGGTCGACGTGTACCGACAACTGCAGCCCGACACCACCGACACCTGCTACACGTGGTGGAGCAACCGCGGCCAGGCCTATGCGAACAACGTGGGGTGGCGGCTGGACTACCACCTGGCCACGCCGGCGCTTGCGGCCCACGCCAGAACCGAAGCGATTTACAAGGGCGAGAAGTTCAGCGACCACGCCCCCATCACCATCGAATACGACTTCTCGCTCTGAGCCACCGCCATCCCTGAGGGCCCCAAAGCGAGCCGCTCCAACGAACGAAGCGGTCTCGCCCAGGGCGCCGCCGGACCGGCTATGCCGGACGGCCAGCGCCGCCCCCTTGAGGAGGTAGCGCGAAGCGCTTCGGGGGTGTTTCGTGTCAGTGCCGCACAGGCAGCTGCGCCTGCAGCGAACGCACCTGATGCTCCAGCGTTTCGATGCGCTGGATGTGGTCCAGCAGCAGGGCGACAGCAAACAGGTCGAGGTCGAAGTCCACCCGCAGCTTGCTGGCTGTGCGCATGCGCGTCACGCAGTCGGCGCTGAACGTGCGCAGGTCGGCCTCGGAAGACCCGGTCTGGAGCGGCTGCAGCGCGCCGTATTCCACCAGTTCGTCCACGTCGGCGGTGCTGATGCCGCAGACCCGCGCCAGCTCGGACAGGGTGACGCCTTGCACCTCGTCGAGCCAGACCCATTCAACGGTTTGCAGCTGCGTGTTCATGTCGTGGCTCCTGCGTTGTGGCGCGCGGGTGGAAATGAGAGTCTTTGGCGAGCGCTTCAAACAGCTCCCGCTCGCGGTCGGTGAGGGTGGCGGGCACGTCAATCAGCACCACGGCGTACAGGTCGCCCGCCGCGCTGCGGCCGTTCGCCAGGCCGCGCCCGCGCAGCCGCAGCTTGCGCCCGGAGCGCGTGCCGGGCGGCACGGTCAGCACCACCGGGCCGTCCAGCGTGGGCACCTCGGTCTCGGTGCCCAGTGCGGCTTCCCACGGCGTGAGCATCAGGTCGAAATAGAGATCCTGGTGGTTGGTGCGGAAAGTGCGGTGTGGCGCCAGTGTGATGCGCAGGTAGATGTCGCCATCAGCGCCGCCGTGCTGGCCTTTGCCGCCCTTGCCGCGCAGTCGCAGTGTCTGTCCGTCGCGCACGCCGGGCGGCACGGTCACCTCCAGCGTGCGCTGCTGGCCGCCGTCGTCCAGGCTCAGGTGCACGGTGCGCCCGCGGTGGGCTTCTTCCAGACCGATGCGAACGGTGGTTTCCAGATCGCGCCCGTCCATCGGATGCGGCCTCTGGCGCGGATCGCGGCGACCCCGGCCCATGGCGGCCAGCAAGGCTTCGAGGTCCATCTCGTCAAACGCTGCGCCTTGGGTGGCGTGGTCGCGGCCCCACTGCGGCGGTGGCGAAAACGGTTCACCGGCCGGGTGCCTGCCCAGCTCGTCGTAGGCGGCGCGTTTCTCCGGGTCCTTCAGCGTCGCGTAGGCCTCGGC
>JBIIQD010000412.1:0-3440 GCA_044342265.1 Hydrogenophaga sp.
TGAACCACCCGCACGTTTTTCCGGGCGCACGCCTCGAGATCGGTGTTTTCACTGGAGATCTGCATGCGCGCGACCACCTTCATCAGCGGGGCGAAATCCAGAAATTCGCGCGAAACGACCACATGCGAGGGCAGCACCAGCGCCCGCGTCTTGTACACCTGATTGCGCAAGGCGATGGGGTCGTCCGCGAGTTCGGGACTAAAGGTGACGTCGTGGCGTTCCTGCAGCCAACTCAGCGCTTCGGGAACCAGCGGATCAAGCAGCAGAACTTCCATGGGAGGACGACGGCAGTTGCGGCGTAGACGGCGCGCCGCCTTCAGCAGCGCTGGAGTTTATCGACGCTTGAGCACCGTGATGAAATCGGCACCTTCGGCCAGTTGCTCCAGCAGCTCGTTGCCAGTTTGCTTGGCAAAGGCCTGGAAATCACGCACCGATCCGGCGTCGGTGGCAATCACCTTGAGCGTGTCCCCACTGCTCATATCGGCCAGCGCCTTCTTTGCCTTCAGGATCGGCAAAGGGCAGTTCAGGCCGCGGGCGTCAAGTTCTTTGGTGGCGTTCATGGGCAATTTCCTTGGAGAGACAGATTTTATGCGGGCTGGCCGAGACCTTACCCAAAAGTATCAACTTGTAAACAACAAAGTCACACAGTTGGTATTTCCATGAACTGCGGCTCGATGCCCTTCCTTCGCAGCCAGTCCGCCAGGGCCAAACCTGTGCCAGCGGGCCAGCAGCGCACCTGCTCAGGCGCCATCAGCTTGTATTCGACCAGTTCTGGCGATAGCACCACAGTGCCTTCAGCCACCGCGTGGTAGGTGATGAGCACCTGGTTCATGCGCTGAAAGTCATGCACACCGACCAGCTGCAGCGCCGTCACCGACAGCCCGGTTTCTTCGGCAATCTCGCGACGGATGCCTTCTTCGGGGGTTTCCCCGGCCTCCATGAATCCGGTGATCAGCGCGAACATGCGGTGCTTCCAGGCCGCATTGCGCGCCAGCAGCACCTTGTCGCCCACCTGGACAATGGCGGCGAGCACCGGGGTCGGGTTGTTCCAGTGGGTGAAGTCGCACACCGTGCAGCGCAGCCGCTCTTTCATGCCCCCGTCTTCCAGCGAAGACGCAAGTGCCAGCGGCGCAGCACAACAGGGACAGAATCGGTATTCGGCGCTCATCGCAGGCTCCGCGGTGCTCAAGCCGGGAACACGCCTGTCGACAGGTAGCGATCGCCCCGGTCGCAAACGATGAAGGCGATGGTCGCGTTTTCAACCTGGGCAGCTATCTGTTGGGCCACCCAGCCGGCCCCGGCAGCCGAAATGCCAGCGAAGATGCCTTCTTCGCGCGCCATCCGTCGGCACATGTCTTCAGCGTCCGACTGACTCACCAGCACCAGCTCGTCCACGCCTGACGGGTCGTAGATTTTTGGCAGGTACTCCTGCGGCCATTTGCGGATGCCGGGGATTCGGGAGCCTTCAGCCGGTTGTGCGCCGATGATGCGGATCGCCGGGTTCTTTTCCTTGAGGAAACGGGAGACGCCAGTGATGGTGCCGGTGGTGCCCATCGCGCTCACAAAGTGGGAGATGCGACCGTTTGTCTGCGCCCACAGCTCTGGGCCTGTGGTTTCGTAGTGGATGCGTGGGTTGTCGGCGTTGGCAAACTGATCGAGCACGCGCCCTTTGCCTTCCTTCTCCAACTTGTCGGCCAGATCGCGCGCGTATTCCATGCCACCGCTTTTGGGTGTGAGGATGAGCTCGGCGCCAAAGGCTTTCATGGTCTGGGCGCGCTCGATCGAGAGGTCCTCCGGCATGATCAACACCATGCGGTAGCCCTTGATGGCCGCTGCCATGGCCAGGGCGATGCCGGTGTTGCCCGAAGTGGCTTCAATCAGCGTGTCTCCAGGCCGGATGTCACCGCGCTCCTCGGCGCGCTTGATCATCGACAGCGCGGGACGGTCCTTGACCGACCCGGCCGGGTTGTTGCCTTCGAGCTTGCCCAACACCACATTGCCACGCAAGCGGTTGGCCTCAGCGCCGATGCGCTGCAACGCGACCAGCGGCGTCTGGCCAATCGCGTCTTCAATCGTTGGATAGTTCATGGTTCTCACTGTGCCATAATTTATGGCTGTCTATGACACCTGCCCGGGTGGCGAAATCGGTAGACGCAGGGGATTCAAAATCCCCCGCCAGAGATGGTGTGTCGGTTCGAGTCCGACCTCGGGCACCAGACGTTCAAGGCCGCGCAGCATGGTTTGTTGCGCGGCCTTTTTCTGTTTTGGCCGAGAGCTCTGGCGGGTTCTTTTGCGCCCGGGATAGCTCATCCTCCAGCAGCAGCTTGTAAACCCGGGGCAACTGACGGCTCATGCTGTTGTTCTCGATGCCATAACCCAGGCTGGTCCATGTGCCCGACAAGCGTTTGAGCACGGATTGCAACTGCCCTTTGCGCAACTGGTCCGCCAGCTTGCCCCAGCGGGGTTCTGACAACCACGCGTGCACCACCCGGTCCTGAAACTGGGGTGCAAAGCTCAACTCGGTGGCGTCCAGTGGATCGTCGCTGCGGTCCGGGTGATGGCGCGCCGCCAGCTCCAGCCAGGTGCCATACAGCAACTGGTAGCGACCGGCAGCAGTCGAGCAGTTGCCCCGATTGGGACCCTGAGCGATGAACTCGCAGTGGTTGGGGTGGCGTTCAAGGGTGCCGACATAGTCCCCGCCATACAGCACGTGATAGGGCCGTTGCACATTGGACTCGCTGGCAGAAATGGTGCGCATCAAGGCGCGGATGTAAGGGTCACCACCTTCCATGACCAACGGCCGGGTGCCTGGCAAGAGCAGCCAAGGGCGCCACAGCCAGAGCAGCAAGATCATCAAACCGACCGCCGCCAGCGTCAGGGCGATGCGCGAGCGCCATGGCGAAGCCCAGAACCCACCGGGTTCATCTGGCGCGGGCGGATGAGCAGGCGAGTTCAGGCTTTCAGGCATGGGTGCGTTGTGCGGCACGTGTTGGGGTGCTGAGACAATGCTCGATTGTCCAACACGCCAACTCGCTTAGCACCATGCTGCTTGCCATTTCCGCCCTGCTGGCCGGCCTGATCTTGCTGGTCTGGGGCGCCGAACGGGCCGTACAAGGCGCATCCACCATCGCAGCGCGTCTGCGCATCTCCCCGATCCTGGTCGGTCTGGTGGTGCTCGGTTTCGGCTCGGCCCTTCCGGAGCTGTTGGTGGCGGTGACCGCTGCGGCTCAAGGTCACCCTGCACTGGCGCTGGGCAGCGCCTGGGGTGCCAACATTGTGGCCATGTCCCTGGTGCTGGGCACAGCTTTGTGGATCGCGCCACTGACCCTGCGCTCACAGGTGCTGCGCCGCGAGTTGCCATTGTTGCTGGCAGCCACGTTGCTCACTGCCTTGCTGGTCATCGATGGTGTGCTGTCCCGCCTGGATGCGGGGCTGTTGCT
>JBIIQD010000414.1:0-3435 GCA_044342265.1 Hydrogenophaga sp.
GTGGCGGGTTCGATTTCGTAGCGCGTGATCACCGGGCCAGGCGCCGCCGCGACCACCCGCACTTCAACGCCAAAGTCGCGCAGTTTCTTTTCGATCAGTCGGCTGGTCATCTCCAGCGTCTGGCTGTCGACACCTGGTTGGTGAGACTGGGCGCTGTCCAGGAGGTCCACCTGCGGCAGCTTGCTGTCGGGCATTTCAGTGAACAAGGGCTTCTGGCGCTCTTTGGCAACACGCTCGCTTTTGGGCAGTTCCACCCTCGCTGGTTCGATCACCACCGGCGTTGGATGATGCTCCTCGCTCACTTCGCGTTCGACCTGCACCACCACTTCCCGTTCGCGCGCCGCTTGCTCGCCAATGCGCTGGTCCTCCACCGCTTCACGCTTTTCGCGCCGACTCTCGAACCAGCTGTCGAAATGACCGCCCAGTTGTTCGGCCCAATGCCCCCAGGAGAACCCAAACACCACGGGTGCACAGGCCACGATCAGCGCCAGGGACACCAGCGCAGATCCGGTGAATCCCAGCCAGTGCGCACCCAGAGGTCCAAGCAGGTGGCCAAACACGCCTCCTCCATGACCGGGCAGCAGCGACTCAAAGCGATACAGGCGGCCCCATTCCAGCGTCACACTGCCCACCATCATGAAGAGCAGCGCCACAGCATGTGCACCCCGCACGGCGGCTGGACGACGCCACCACACGTCCAATCGGACGTCTGCCGGATCCTGCCCCTTCGTCAAGGCGGTGCCGCGCAACCTTCTCGCCAGCGCCGAGAGCCAAGCCCTCAAGCCTGCGAACACCAGCACCCAGACCGAAAACCCAAACAGGTAATAACTTGCATCGGAAATCCAGGCGCCGAGCTGACCGCCCCAATTGCCAATCTGGTCATGGTTTCCGGTGGTGCTCCAGGCGGGGTCAGACAGGGAATGTGTCAACAGGGAGAGCAGCCAGAAGCCCAACAGCGCCGCAGCGGCCACCAGGACGACCTCATGGGCAAACCGAGCAAGACCGCTCGGTGCGTCGCTGGCCCGATCGGCATTGAGCGTGTTGAGTGAGTACGTCATAGACCTCGCAGAATTCTGCGACAAGCTTACCCCATCGGACACCGTCGATCGGCCGCTCTTTCAGCGCAAACACCGTGTCAACACTGCAGACAAACGCCTGAAGTCAGCGCTCAACCCAACGACGACAGGCGTTCTTTGATGATGGTGCTGCCATCCTCATCAATCTCGATGAACCCGCGGTCTTCAAGATCCTTCATGACACGGCTGACCATTTCGCGAGAAGCCCCGATCATCTTGGCCACGTCCTGGCGCGACACCCGGTCACGGATGACCATGCGGCCATCTTTGTCGGGCTGAGCAAACTCCAGCAGCGCACGGGCCACGCGCCCGTATACGTCCATCAGCGCGAGAGACTCGATCTTCCGGTCGGCGTGGCGCAGGCGCAGCACCAGACCTTTCATGACCGCATAGGCCATGGACGTGTTTTCGGGCAGACAGCGGGCAAACTCCTGGCGTCCCAGGATCAACACATCGGTTTGCACCTCGGCCCGGACCGTCGCGGAGTGCGGCTGGTTGTCGATAAGGCTCATTTCGCCGACATAGTCGCCCGGGTTCATGGTTGCCAGAATGACCTCGCGGCCCCGGGTGTCGGTGGTGACCACACGGGCGCGCCCAGTCAGCACGATGGCCAGGAAGTTCGACTTCTTCCCTTGCTCGACAATCATTTCACCGCGTTTGAAGCGCCGCTTCACGACCGCGTCAGCCACCGATTCCGCTTGCGCCTGCGTCAACGTGGAGAACAGGGGAACCCTGCGGATGAGTTCCAGATTCGACAAGATGGCCATGCCAAATACCTTTGCGGTGAATGCGCACAAGGCGCGTTACTTACAATCCCGGCCAGACTCTTGCGCCTCGGCCAACGAACGGAACCATCTCCCGCTCAAGCGCCGACTCTAAACCACTTGCACCCCGGAGCTCTCGGGAAAATCCTCATGAAGCACACCAAAGTTCTTATTTTAGGCTCCGGTCCGGCGGGCTACACGGCCGCGGTCTATGCCGCGCGGGCCAACCTTCACCCTGTTGTGATCACCGGTATCGCCCAGGGCGGGCAACTGATGACCACCACCGAAGTCGACAATTGGCCCGCAGATGTGCATGGCGTTCAAGGGCCAGACCTGATGCAGCGATTCCTCGAACACGCAGAGCGATTCAATACCGAGATTGTCTTTGACCACATCAACGCGGTCGATCTGTCCAAACGCCCTTTCGTGCTCAAGGGCGACAGTGGCGAATACAGCTGTGACGCGTTGGTCATTGCCACCGGTGCATCGGCACGCTACCTGGGATTGCCTTCTGAAGAAGCGTTCATGGGCAAGGGCGTGAGCGCGTGCGCGACCTGCGATGGCTTCTTCTATCGCGGCCAAGAAGTGGCCGTGGTAGGTGGCGGCAACACAGCGGTTGAAGAAGCGCTGTACCTTTCCAACATCGCCAGCAAAGTCACCCTGGTGCACCGCCGCGACAGCTTTCGCGCCGAAGCCATCATGATTGACAAGCTGATGGCAAAGGTCAAGGAAGGCAAGATCGAGCTCAAGCTGCACAGCGTGCTCGACGAGGTGCTGGGTGACGCCAGCGGTGTGACGGGAACCCGGCTGAAAAATGTGAACACTGGCATCACCGAAGATGTGGCGCTCAAGGGCTGTTTCATCGCCATCGGCCACAGCCCCAACACCGACATCTTTCAGGGCCAGTTGGACATGAAAGATGGCTACATCGTGACCCAGTCGGGCAACAATGGCCTGGCGACCATGACCAGCGTGCCGGGTGTGTTCGCCGCTGGGGATGTGCAGGACCACATCTACCGCCAAGCCATCACCAGCGCCGGCACTGGTTGCATGGCGGCCTTGGACGCCCAGCGCTTTTTGGAGCAGAACTCCGCCTGAGCTATAATAATGGGCTTTTCTAGGCACTTTAAGGCGCTCAATCGCCAGAAGTGCCTGGCGAACCCGGGTTACCGCCACCCTTTTTCTGGCGAGGTGAGGCTCAACCGCCAGTCGGCTGTTTCTGCAAAACAGAATCTCCGACCCGCTGCGGCAGCTGTTTAAAAGTATCGGAGTGTCCACATGGCACGCGTCTGCGACGTCACGGGCAAGAAGCCCATGGTCGGGAACAACGTTTCCCACGCCAACAACAAAACCAAGCGCCGGTTCCTGCCGAACCTGCAATATCGCCGTTTCTGGGTCGAGAGCGAGAACCGATGGATTCGCCTTCGCGTGTCTGGCGCTGCTTTGCGCCTGATCGACAAGAACGGCATCGACGCTGTGCTCGCCGACTTGCGCGCGCGTGGCCAGGCATAAGGAGCACACAACATGGCAACCAAAGGCGGACGCGAAAAGATCAAGCTGGAATCCACTGCGGGTACCGGCCACTTCTACACCAC
>JBIIQD010000413.1:0-3435 GCA_044342265.1 Hydrogenophaga sp.
CGCCATCAAGGCACGCTGCACCCTGAAAAGAACACACACGGCGCACCCGGTCAGGGCGCGTCACGGCATGCGATCAGGAAGCGCTTGGTGGGCCGCGCGAGTGCACCGGCATCCAGGCGGATGCAGCCATCGGGGCCAGGTAAAAACCGGGTGTGAAATCAGATCTGCGGGCGGGCAGTGGAAAGCCGACCTGTGCTCCTGGCAGACCTGCGACACCGGCTTGCAGGGTGCACCAGGCGCAGTGTTGCGAGGCATCGCCAGTCGGGGTACCACTGGCAGGTGGCAGGTCGCCCAGATCTTCAGCGCCCACCTTGACCCAGACCATGCCACTGACACTGCAGACCTCGACCCAGTCGGCGCGGTCGCCACTGGCCATCATCGCCTGCGTCACGGTCGGCGCCAGCGCGCCGAGCACGAGCGCCAGCATCGCCAGCCAGGCAGAGAAACGGCGGTGCAGTCGCAAAACAGACATCCACCAATGTTATCAGGGCGTCGTCTGCGCGACCTCAGGCCGGGCATTGCAAGGCCTAAGATCCTGGAATTCCTCAACCTGTCTGGAGACCACCCATGCTGACGCTCTGCGGCTTCTCGGCCAGCAACTACTACAACAAGGTCAAACTTGCCCTGCTTGAAAAAGGCCTCACCTTTGAAGAGGAGCTGGTCTGGGTGGGCGGGGTTGACACCAACGCGAGCCCACTGGGCAAAGTGCCATACCTCAAGACCGATGAAGGCACGCTGTGTGAATCGACCGTAATCCTCGATTACCTCGAAATGAAGTACCCGCAGCATCCTTTGCTGCCCGCCGACCCGTTCGCGGCGGCCAAGGCACGCGAGCTGCTGCGTTTCATCGAGCTCCACCTGGAGCTGGTCGCACGCAACCTTTACGCAGAGGCCTTTTTCGGCGGCAAGGTGTCCGATGCCGCCAAAGAGAAAACCGGCCAGCAGCTGGAGAAAAGTGTTGCTGCCTTCGCCAGGCTGGCGAGTTTTTCGCCGTTTGTCGGCGGTGACAGCTTCACGCTGGCCGACGTGGCCGCCGCCGTGCACCTGCCGCTGGTCAGTGGCGCCAGCCGCATCATCTTCGGCAAGGACGCACTGGCCGACCTGCCGGTGCGCGACTACCTCAAGCGCATCGGGGATCGTCCAGCGGTTCTGAAGATCAACGCCGACCGCAAGGCCAACACCGACCTGATGATGCAGCGCATGAAAAAGTGAGCGGCGGTCAGTCGACGGATCCGATGGGCAAATCGATCAGGCGTGCCACTTCGGCGCGCAAGTCTTGCGCCCAGACCCGGCGCTCGCGTCCCTGGGCACGTTCTGGCGTGCCGTAGCGCACCACCGCCTGCAGCCCCTCGGTCCGCAAGGTGTTCCAGATCGACTGCGCCAATGTCGTGTCCCCGACAAACAGCGGGCCGTCGCTGCGCTCTCCGCTGTCCCGATCCACGTACTTCAAAGCCACCGGCAGCACCGGCGCTGCGGCTGTGATCGCTGCCTGCAGCAGGTTGGCATGGAACGGCAGCAGGGTCCTCCCATCCCCGGTGGTGCCCTCGGGAAAGACCGAAATCAGGTCCTGCGTCTGCAGCCGCTCGGCCACCTGGTGCACCACGCGCATCGCGTCACGTCGCGACTCGCGCTCCACATAAAGCGTGCCAGCCCCTTCGATCAACGCGCTCAGCACAGGCCAGCGCTTGACATCGGCCTTGGACACAAACCGCGTGTGCCTCGAGGCGTTCATGATCAGGATGTCCAGCCAAGAAATGTGGTTGGCGACCAGCAACAGCGGGCCCTGCGCCGGTGGCGTGCCCTGCACCACCAGCTCCACGCCAAGGATGCGCAGCATCTGGCGCGTCCATTCTCGAATCACCAGCTCGGTCTGGTCGCTGGTCAGCCGCCCGAACTCGCTGCGGATGATCCAGAGGCCGCGCAACACATGACTCACTGCCCGGACCAGGCGCCACAACGCGTTGAGACGGGTGCGGCGGGGTCTCACACGCTGGCCAACTCGCGTGGCGCGTCAAACGCCACCTGACCGCCCACCAGAGTCGCACGGACTCGGGCCGGCAATTCGTGGCCCTCGAACGGCGTGTGGCGTCCCTGGCTGCGCAACGCCGACGGCACGACCCGCCAGCTCGCGCCAGCGTCAAAGATGCACAGATCGGCCTGGCCGCCCACAGCCAGTTGGCCAACGCTGTGTTGCAGCGTGCCGAGCGCGCTGCCCAACACCGAAGCCGGACCGCTGGTCAACACGCCCAGCGCCTGCATCAGGCCAAGTCCTTCGTGTTGCGCCCATTTGCAGGCCAGCCCCAGCAGCAACTCAACCGCCGTGGCGCCCGGCTCGGCCTCGGCAAACGGCAGCGTCTTGGCGTCGCTGTCCACCGGATTGTGGTCCGAGACCAGCGCATCGATGCTGCCATCGGCGAGCCCGGCTCGCAACGCCTCTCGATCCCGTTGCTGTCGCAGCGGCGGTTGCAAACGGGCCCGGCTGTCGTAGTAGCCCATGTCGACATCAATCAGATGCAGGTTGTGCACACTGACGTCGCAGCTGATCGGAAGGCCATCGGCCTTGGCCTGGCGCACCAGTTCCAGTCCGGCCGCGCTGCTGATGCGGCACAGGTGAACCCGCGCTTCGCTGCCCTTGCCGTGCACCGAGCGAAGCAGCTCGAACAGGGTGTGCAGCGCAATCGTTTCGGCCATCACTGGGATGCCGGACAGGCCCATGCGGGTGGCCAAAGCGCCGCTGGCGGCCACGCCTTTGCCGAGCCAGAAGTCTTGAGGCCGCAGCCACACGGTATAGCCGAAAGTGGCGGCGTATTGCAGCGCACGCTGCAGCACCTGCACATTGACAATCGGGGTTTCTGCCTGGCCAAAGCCGATGCAGCCTGACTCGGTGAGTTCAGCCATCTCGGTCAGCACCTCACCTTTGAGTCCGCGCGTCAGCGCACCCAGCGGAAAAACGCGCGAGCGGTGCAGCCTCTCGGCACGGAACTTGAGCATGTCAACCAGACCAGGCTCATCCAGCACCGGCTCGGTGTCGGGTGGGCAGACCAGCGAGGTCACGCCGCCAGCGACTGCCGCCGCCGTTTCGCTTTCGAGCATGCCCGCGTGTTCTTGACCGGGTTCACGCAGACGCACTGACAGATCGACCAACCCGGGCGCGACCACACAGCCGCTGGCATCGATGGTCCGGTTGGGATGAAAGTCGGCTGCGATCTGGCCAATGGCGATGATGCGGCCAGCGGCAATCGCCACGTCGGCCACCTCGTCACGGCCGGTGGCGGGGTCCATGACGCGACCGTTTTGAATCAGGATCTTCATGTGCTATGCCTCGTTCCCGGCCACGATGCCCATCACTGCCATGCGCACCGCGATACCGAAGGTGACCTGCGGCAGGATAACGCTCTGTGGTCCATCCACCACCGCAGAGTCGATCTCGACGCC
>JBIIQD010000415.1:0-3430 GCA_044342265.1 Hydrogenophaga sp.
CCCATCATCGCGGATGGCGGCATCCGCCACCACGGCGACATCGCCAAGAGCGTGCGCTTTGGCGCCACGATGGTGATGATCGGCTCGCTGTTCGCAGGCCACGAAGAGTCGCCCGGCCAGACGGTCGAGGTCGACGGCAAGCTCTACAAGGAGTACTACGGCTCTGCCAGCGACTTCAACAAGGGTGAGTACAAGCACGTCGAAGGCAAGCGCATCCTTGAACCCATCAAGGGAAAACTGGCCGACACGCTGCGTGAGATGCAGGAAGACGTGCAGAGCTCAATCAGCTACGCTGGGGGTACCCAGCTGACCGACCTGAAGAAAGTGAACTACGTGATCCTGGGCGGCGAGAACGCTGGCGAGCATCTCTTTATGTGAGCAGCTGCCGGGCAAGGTCGTGAAGCCGATGCCGGGGTTGAATCAGCGCGTCCAGCACGCTGAAGTGGTTCAAGCCAGGCAGCATTTCGCAAATCGGTACCACGGCATCGCCCCAGTTGTCGCGGATCAGGTGGGCCTGGCGCTGGAACTCGGCGCTCTCATCGCCACCAGCCACGCTCAGCAACACCCCGCGCTCGCCCTCGCAGTCTGGAAGCACCTTGGGTAACCAGGCGGGGCTGGCCTTGCGCACCTGCTCAGGCGTCAAGCGCAGCGAGTCCTTGAGAAAGGGCGTGTGGCGCAGCGGCTCCAGATCAAACACGCCCGAGATCGACAACGCGTTGTTCACCAGGTCCTCCGGCAGATCGGGCGCAAAGTTCTCCCATTCGCAGGCCAGCAACATCGCCGCCAAATGTCCTCCCGCCGAGTGCCCGACAATCGAGATGCGACGCGGATCGCCGCCGTGAACGGCGATGTGGCGGTACACCCAGGCCAGGGCTCGCACCATCTGCATCGTGATCTCGGGAATCGTCACCGCCGGGCACAGGGCGTAATTGGGAATCACCACGCATGCGCCTTTGTTGACGAAGGCGGGAGCAAGAAAACTGTGGTCCGACTTGTCCAGGCTGCGCCAGTAGCCGCCATGAATGAACACCAGTACTGGCGCCAGCGGCTGGTCATCCCTGCGCTTTGCCCGGAACACGTCGAGCGTTTCGCCGGGGCCATGACCATAGGCCAGATCCAGCAGGCAGGCCTGCCGATCCCGCGCGGTTTTGGAATCCCGCGCCCAGCGCTCAAAGTACTGCGCGTGCTCCGGCACCAGTGCGCGGTTGTTGTACTGGGCGTCGAGCCAGTCCGTATCGAGGTGGGACGAGGTGTGCATGGGTGGAAATTGTGTCACGGGCGCATCAGGCCGCCAGCTGTCAGCCGATCGACAGCCTTCAACCTCACGCAAAACGTAGGCTGCTCGCAACGAGCACAATCCCAGCCATGAACCCACCACCCCTGTCCTCAGCCCCTGTGTCCGTCGCCGTGTTGGGGATCGGCATGATGGGTTTCCCGATGGCCCGCCGCCTGTGTGAAGCCGGTCACCGCGTCAGCGCCTGGAACCGCTCGTTCGCCAAAGCCGAGCGCCTGCGGCCTTTTGGCGCCCAGGTCCATGAACAGTCCATCGAGGCTGTGGCGCAGGCCGACATCGTGATCTGCCTGCTGGAAGACGGGCAGGCGGTGGACAACGTGTTGTTCACCCAAGGCACTGCTCATGCATTGCGCCCAGGAGCGCTGGTGATCGACATGTCGTCGATCCAGCCGCGGCAGGCGCGCGACCACGCAGCGCGGCTCACGGCCCTGGGCGCCAGCCACATTGACGCACCGGTCTCGGGCGGCACGGTTGGCGCGGAAGCCGGCAGCCTGGCGATCATGGTTGGCGGCAAACCCGCCGACGTCGAACGCGCCCTGCCCCTCTTTGCAACGCTGGGTCGCGCCACCCATGTCGGCCCCCACGGCGCGGGTCAACTGGCCAAACTGGCCAACCAGATGATCGTTGGCATCACCATCGGCGCCGTCGCCGAGGCGTTGTTGCTGTGCGAGAAGGGCGGCGCCGACATGGCCAAGGTGAAACAGGCCATCAGCGGTGGCTTTGCCGACAGCCGCATCCTTCAGGTGCACGGACAGCGCATGGTCGAGCGCGATTTCGCCAAGCGCGCCGCCATCTCGGTGCAGCTCAAGGACATGCGAAACGCCCTGTCCACCGCCCAGGAGATCGGCTTTGATGCCCCGATCACAGGCCTTTTCGAGGCCCTGTTTGCGCAAGCGGCTGACCATGGGTTGTCCAACTTGGACCACTCCGCCTTGTTCATGGAACTGGCCAGTCGCAACGGTATGCGCTGAACGCTGTGCCCCGGGGCGTAAGCAAAAGCTAACAGCGGTCCGTCTATGATTTTGGGCTTGTCCCGCCTGGGCGCCACCTTCTTCAACGGCTTTTCATGATCAAGCTCTCCACCCTTCTCGTGTCCCTGTCCCTGGTAGTGCTGACCGCCTGCGGAGGCGGCAGCGATCCGAAGGAACCTGCGGTCATCATGGTTTACGGCGACTCGCTGACCCACAACAACGGTGTCTGGGTCACGCCCTCCGAACACTGGGTGGAGCGTCTCAAATCCGCGATCACCGCCGAGAAGCTTGATGCCGAACGCTCGGTGACGGTGGTCAACGAAGGATTGGCGGGTGAGAACTCCCTCGATGCGCTGGACCGGCTCCCCGGCGCACTGACCGCCCACAAGCCGACCCATGTGGTGCTGCTGCACGGGACCAACGACATCCCTCCCTTCTGCCCTGAGTGTGCGGAGATCATCACCCGTCCTTACCTGGAGGCCATGGCCAAGGTGGCCAAGGAATCAGGCGCCGAGGTGATCATGGGTGAATTCACGCTCAAGGCCTACGGCGGCGCCGTTGCCGGGGCCTACACCGCCGCTTACCAGACTGCGGCCAGGAATTCGGAAAGCACCTATGTGAACCTGGTGACCAACATCCCGTTTGACGGCACAAATTACTGGTTCGATGGCATTCATTTCACCAACGACTCTCAGGAAGCCATCAAGAACAACCTGAGCAGCGTGCTGTTCCCGATGCTGCGCTGATCGGTCAGCCGACGGGTGCACTGGGTACAAAGACATTTGAGGTAATTCGACCGTCTCTTACAGGAGAGGATCGCCATGAAGTGGAGCTCAGGCTTCAGGTTCATCGTGCTGTGCGTTCTGGCCGCGCTGGTCGAGCCATGGGTTAACACAACCCTCAAGCCGCACAGAATGTGGGTCGATGTACCGTATTTCCACGCTGCACCCACGCCCATCAGCCTCTACTTTGCCAATCAACGGCAGCAACCCACTGCGTTCACTCACGAGCAGATCGAACGACTGCATGCCGTCGATTCATCGGAAATGCCGGCACCACTGGTGTTGACGCGAGCGTTTGTGCGTTCAGCCCGACCCTTGTCTGGTCTTCGCATTGATCCAGCTGTGGGCCCCAACGACATACGCATCGGGGCGATCACGCTCAA
>JBIIQD010000416.1:0-3429 GCA_044342265.1 Hydrogenophaga sp.
GTTTCGGTCTTGCCGCACATGTCGAACTCGGTGGCCGGTTCCAGGACCACATTGCGCCCCACGGTGGAGGCAGAGAAAAGACCCAGCAAACCGTCTTGCGTCAGCGGGGACGGACGCATCGGGGTGGAGGCGTCCACATTGGCGGCGAGCTCGGCAAACATCGGGCCCCAGACCGAGTCCGGATGGCCGATGATTTCGTAACTGGCGCTCTTGCGGCGGATGTCGTCGTCGGCCGGGATGACCGACAGCACAGGGATGCCGACCTGCTCGGCAAAGGCCTTGGCTTCGCCGGTGCCGTCGTCGCGGTTGATCACCATGCCGGCCACGCCCACATTGCCGCCGAGCTTGCGGAAGTACTCCACCGCGCTGCAGACGTTGTTGGCCACGTAGAGCGATTGCAGGTCGTTGCTGGCGACGACGATGACCTTCTGGCACATGTCGCGTGCGATCGGCAGGCCGAAGCCGCCGCACACCACGTCGCCCAGGAAGTCGAGCAGCACGTAGTCGAAGCCCCACTCGTGGAAGCCGAGTTTTTCCAGCAGCTCGAAGCCGTGGATGATCCCGCGCCCGCCGCAGCCGCGGCCGACCTCGGGGCCACCGAGTTCCATGGCGTAGACGCCGTCGCGCTTGAAGCAGACGTCGCCGATCTTGACCGGCTCACCGGCGAGCTTTTTCTTGGACGAGGTCTCGATGATGGTCGGGCAGGCGCGGCCACCGAACAGCAGGCTGGTGGTGTCGCTCTTGGGGTCGCAACCGATCAGCAGCACCTTCTTGCCTTGCTGGGCCATCATGTAGCTGAGGTTGGCGAGCGTGAAGCTTTTGCCGATGCCGCCCTTGCCGTAGATCGCGATGATCTGCGTCTCTTTCTTGACCTCGCCGGTGTGCACCGGATCGGGTTCGATGGCGGCCTCTTGCCGCAGCTGCGCCTGGAAGTGAACCGGATGGGTCTTGATGTCGGGTGCGTTCATCTCAATGTCTCCAGTCCAGGACCATCTTCAGACAGTGGGGGTCACCGAAGGCGACCTCGTAAGCATCCCGCGCCTGTGCGGGCGTCTGGGTATGGGTGATCAGGCCGTCGAGCGACAGGCGCCCGGTGTTCACCAGTTCGGTCACGGCCAGCAGGTCGGCGCGCTTCCATTCGGCGGCGACGCGGATGCTGGCTTCGCGCATGAAGGCGGGCGCGTAGGCGAACGAGATGTCCTGGTGGTAGAAGCCGGCCAGCACCACCTCGCCGCCCTTGTCGAGCCGGGGAATGACCTTGTGCAGGATCTGCGCGTCGCCGCTGACGTCGTAGATCGCGCGGTAGTTCTTGCGCTCGTCGTCGTCCGGGTGCAGCACTGAGTAGCCATCCGCACCGCTTTGGCGCAGCGCCTGCGTTTCCCAGACCACCGGGGCCGGGGCGCCCGATGCCACGGTCAGGCGGGCCAGCAGGCGGCCCATGACGCCGTGACCCACGATCAGGTCAGGTGGGGTGTCGGGGTCGCGGGTGCCGCCGTAGGTGACGGTGTGGTACGCGGTGGCGGCCAGGGCCAGCAGCACGGCGTTGGCGTTGTCGTTCTGGACTTTCACCACACGACTCTCGGGCACCACGAGACGCGAACCGGCGCCGCCAAACAGGTTGTGCACGCCTTCAAAACTGTACGAGCCGGGCACGAACACCCGGTCGCCGATGGCCAGTTTGCAGTTCCCACTGGTGCGCGTCACGCGGCCCACGGTCTCGTAGCCGGGCACCAGTGGATAGCCCATGCCCGGGAAGGGCGGCATGCTGCCGTCCCACAGCAAGCGCTCGGTGCCGGTGCTGATGCCGCTGTACTCGACGTCCACCTCGATGTCGCCTTCAACCATCCCGCGCAGGTCCAGCGTCTGCACCTTCAGCTGGCAAGGGCTCTGGAAAACGATGGCTTCGGCTTGCATGATGTGTATTAAGCGAGTGACACAATAAAGTGTCAATCTAAAGTGACGTTTTTCTCGGGAGCCAAGGGTAAACACCTAGATTTGCGGCCGACCAGGATTTGCGCGTGCAGGGGCATGGCGTTGGGGGCGAGCTCGATGTGGGTGAAGCCGGCGTTCTCCATCAGGGCGGTCAACGCCTGTGGCGTGCGCAGCAGGCCGGAGCCCATGGCCATCAGATAGAAGTGGAAATAGGGGTCGCTGGGGCTCTGTCCTTCGCTCTGCGCCATGGGTTCGGCCAGCACCAGGGTGCCGCCCAGAGGCAGCGCGTCGTGAATGGCACGCAGCACGGTGAGCACGGTGTCGTCGGCATGGTCGTGCGCCACACGCACCAACGTGACGAGGTCGGCGCCGGTGGGCAGGGGGTCGGCGGTGAAGCTGCCGCCGTGGGTGGTGATGCGTTCGCCCAAGCCCTGGCGCTGCACGTTCTCGCGCGCCAGTGCGGCCACCGGCGGCAGGTCGAACAGGTCGCAGTGCAGGTGCGGGTGGCGCTGCGCCAGAGCGCTGACCCAGCCGCCCATGCCGCCGCCCACGTCGAGCACGCGCCGGTGGTCGCCAAACGGGTAGGCGGTGAGCAGCTCCTCGATCACGAAGCGCTGCGAGGTGGCCATGAGCGCCGAGTAGCGGCTGAAGCTGTCGGGCGCGGGCGCTGCGGGGCTGGTCTGGTCGGGCGTGTAGGGCCAGTAGGTGTGCATGCCGGCCTGGCCGGGGTCGCGCAGCAGGGCCAGCGGGTCACGCAGGTCGTCGTACAGCGTGGCGTTGTGTTCCACCATGTCACGGATGCCTTCGTGGGCCGCCACTGGCGCGCCCAGGGCGCCCAGGCCATAGCGGTCGCCGCTGCGGCGGTCCATCAGGCGCATGGAGACCGCGGAGTCGAGCAGGCGCTGCAGCCCGGCGCGTGGCAGGCCGGTGTGTGCCACCAGTTCGTCCAGCGTGCGCGGCGCTTCCAGCAGGGTTCCCAGCAGGCCCAGGCGCACGCAGGCCAGCAGCACCTGGGTGTGCACGAAGCCCGCCATGAGTTCAAACAACTGGGCCGAACGGCGGCGCACCAGCCAGCGCGACAGCGGCCACGACAGTGCCCAGCGGTACAGGCGCGGGCTGGTCATCCAGCGGTCGATGCGGGCGGCCAGCCGGTCTTGCCACGAACCCTGGGTTTCAAAGCCGGGCAGCGGGTGAGGGGTGCGCAGGGTGTTCATGCGGCGCTCCTGACGGCCAACATTCCATGGCGTTGCGCAGCCGCAGGCCCGACCGCACCAGAAGCCAGTGCGAGCGGCTGCTCGCGGCAAATGCGGTCGCAGGTGCTTTGCGGCATCAGGCGTTCGGACTCTTTCCACACCAGGTGGCGCATGGCACTGCGGCTCGGGCATTCGGGGATGGAGTCCACCGCGTCCTGCATCAGGCGGCGGAAGTACTCGACCGCGCCGACCAGACCCAGGTCGGCCGCGGCGCTGGGGCGCTGGTGCTGCACGTCTTGCCCGG
>JBIIQD010000417.1:0-3422 GCA_044342265.1 Hydrogenophaga sp.
ATCTCTGGCTGCCCGAAGGCGCCAGCCTGACGGTCAACGACGCGATCACTCGCCGCGTCGAGGCGCGCATGGCGAAAGAGCCGGGGGTGAGCAGCGTGAGCACCTGGGTGGGCTCAGGCGTGCCGCGCTTCTATCTGCCGCTGGACCAGGTATTCCCGCAGAGCAACGTGTCACAACTGATCGTGTTGCCCAAAGACCTGGAGGCGCGAGAACGCATCCGCAAGGCCCTGCCGGCCCTGCTGGCAACCGAGTTCCCCGAAATCCGCGGCCGCGTGAAGCTGCTGCCCAATGGCCCGCCGGTGCCATACCCGGTGCAGTTTCGCGTGGTCGGCACCGATCCTGCGGTGTTGCGCGGCCTGGCCGATGAGGTGAAGGTGGTCTTGTACCAAAGCCCGAACATGCGTGGCGTGAACGACAACTGGAACGAGTCGGTCAAAGTGCTGCGCCTCGACGTAGACCAGACCAAAGCGCGCGCGCTGGGGGTATCGAGCCAGTCGATTGCTCAGGCCGCCCGCACCATCCTCAGCGGCAGCACGGTTGGACAGTACCGCGACGGCGACAAGCTGATCGACATCGTGTTGCGCCAGCCGCTGTCCGAGCGCGACGCCATCACCAGTCTGGCCAACGCCAACCTGCCCACGGCAAGCGGCAAGAGCATTCCGTTGGCGCAGATCGCGCGGCCGATCTTCGAGTGGGAGCCTGGTGTGATCTGGCGCGAAAACCGTGACTTTGCCATCACTGTGCAAGGCGATGTGGTGGAAGGGCTGCAGGGCGCCACTGTCACGGCCGAGCTGCTGCCGGCACTGCGAAAGGTCGAGGCGAGCTGGGCGGAGCGTGGGCTCGGCGCTTACCATGTGCAGGTGGCAGGCGCGGTGGAAGAGAGCAGCAAAGGCTCATCGTCCATCGCGGCGGGCGTGCCATTGATGCTGTTCATCACATTCACCTTGCTGATGTTGCAATTGCAGAGTTTCAGCCGCTCCTTGTTGGTTTTCCTGACCGGCCCGCTGGGCCTGGCGGGGGTAGCGGGCGCCTTGCTGCTCCTCAACAGGCCGTTCGGGTTTGTGGCTCTGCTGGGCGTGATCGCTCTGATGGGCATGATCCAGCGCAATTCCGTGATCCTGATTGACCAGATCGAGCAGGACCGCGCGCGCGGTGTGCCGGCCTGGGACGCCGTCGTCGAAGCGGCCGTGCGCCGCATGCGGCCGATCGTGTTGACGGCCGCCGCCGCCGTGCTGGCCATGATCCCGCTTTCGCGCAGCGTGTTCTGGGGTCCGATGGCAGTGGCCATCATGGGTGGCCTGATCGTGGCCACGGTGCTGACGCTGCTGGCGCTGCCAGCCATGTACGCCGCCTGGTTCCGGGTCAAACGCGAGACCTGAGCCCAGCCGCTACAATCTAAGGTTGCCGAAAAGCGGAAAGCAGGACTTGCAATCAATGTGTTGCAGCCCTGGCCACCGCGCAGGCGCGCGGGTGGCGAAATTGGTAGACGCACCAGGTTTAGGTCCTGACGCCAGCAATGGTGTGGGGGTTCGAGTCCCCCCCCGCGCACCACATACCGAGACCGATTTCATTGCGGCGGGCGAAGTCATTCGTCGGCCCCCCCACTTTGGAGAACACCATGACCGTGACCGTTGAAACCCTGGAAAAGCTTGAGCGCAAGATCACGCTGACTTTGCCCGCCGATGTGATCCAGAGCGAAGTGGCCAAGCGCCTCAAACGGCTGGCCCGCGATGTGAAGATGGACGGCTTTCGTCCGGGCAAGGTGCCGATGAACGTGGTGGCCCAGCGCTATGGCTATTCGGTGCATTACGAAGTCATGAACGACAAGGTGGGTGAGGCGTTTGCTTCGGCTGCCGGAGAGGCCAAGCTGCGCGTGGCCGGTCAGCCCCAGATCACGGAGAAGGAAGGCGCTCCCGAGGGTCAATTGGCTTTCGACGCGGTGTTCGAGGTATTTCCTGAAGTCAAAATCGCTGATCTGTCGACCGCCGAAGTCGAGCGGGTCAGTTCGGATGTCAGCGACGCGGCCATTGACCGCACGCTGGACATCCTGCGCAAGCAGCGACGTACTTTCGCCCAACGTGCGAGCGATCAGGCGGCGGAAAACGGTGACCGCGTGAGCATCGATTTTGTTGGCAAGATCGATGGTGAAGCCTTTGAAGGTGGCAAAGCTGAAGGCTTCCAGTTCATCGTGGGCGATGGCCAGATGCTCAAGGAGTTTGAGGGCGCAGTCCGTGGCATGAAAGCGGGCGAATCCAAGACCTTCCCGCTGCCGTTTCCGGCCGATTACCACGGCAAGGATGTGGCCGGCAAGACGGCAGACTTCCTGGTGACCATCAACAAGATTGAAGCTGCGCACCTGCCTGCCGTGGATGAGTCGCTGGCCAAGTCGTTGGGCATCGCCGATGGCACCGTCGAAGGGCTGCGCGCCGACATCAGGAAGAACCTTGAGCGAGAAGTCAGATCCCGCCTGCAAGCGCGCAACAAGCAGGCGGCCATGGATGCCTTGTTGACCAAGGCCGAGCTGGAACTGCCCAAGTCGGTGGTGCAGTCCGAGATTGACCGTCTGGTAGAAGGCGCCCGCGCTGACCTCAAACAGCGTGGCGTCAAAGATGCCGACAAGGCGCCGATCCCCGCTGACCTGTTTCGCGAGCAGGCCGAGCGACGCGTGCGCCTGGGCCTTGTGGTGGGTGAACTGGTGCGATCCAACGAGCTCCACGCCAAGCCCGAGCAGATCAAGGCCCACATCGAAGAACTCGCCGCTTCTTATGAAAAGCCCGCAGACGTGGTCCGCTGGTACAACAGCGACAACCAGCGAATGGCGCAGGTCGAGGCGATCGTGATCGAAAACAACGTGACCGACTTCGTGCTGGCCAAGGCTCAGGTCAGCGACAAGTCCATCGGCTTTGATGAGCTGATGGGACAGGCCTGATCGACCTTCGCGTCAAGAGGGGCATCAGACAACCTCGCAAGGGCGGAACTACCGCCCTTTTTCTTTTGCTGCCGTGTCGCTTGTGATTTGCGACAGGCACGCCATATGCGTGATTCGCACAAAGCCAGCAAGGGATAGAGTCTTTGGCGGGTTGGTTACAGTATCAGCATCGACGCACTCAAACATTGGAGAAACGCATGAGCGCATTGGACATTCAGGGGCTGGGCATGGTCCCCATGGTGATCGAGCAGTCTGGCCGCGGCGAGCGCGCCTACGACATCTATTCGCGTTTGCTCAAAGAGCGCGTGATTTTCCTGGTGGGCGAGGTCAACGACCATTCGGCCAACCTGGTGGTGGCGCAGTTGCTGTTCCTAGAAAGCGAGAATCCCGACAAGGACATTTCGTTCTATATCAATTCACCGGGTGGTTCGGTGAGCGCGGGGCTGGCGATTTTTGACACGATGAACTTCATCAAGCCGGATGTCTCGACCTT
>JBIIQD010000418.1:0-3415 GCA_044342265.1 Hydrogenophaga sp.
ATCATCTGAGCCTTGGATTGAGCGCATCGCGCAGCCAGTCGCCCAGCAGGTTCACCGACAGGGCGATCACCACCAGCATCGCGCCCGGGAAAATGGTGATCCACCACTCACCTGAAAACAGATAGTCATTGCCGACGCGGATCAAGGTACCGAGAGAAGGTGAGGTCGGTGGCGCGCCCACGCCCAGAAAAGACAACGTGGCCTCGGTGATGATGGCCGTGGCCACCTGAATGGTGGCCAGCACCAGCACGGGCCCCATGACATTGGGCAGCACGTGCCGGCGCATGATGCGCAGCGGCGCCACACCCGTCACACGCGCGGCCTGAACATACTCCTTGTTTCGCTCCACCAGCGTGGAGCCGCGCACCGTGCGCGCGTACTGCACCCAGCCCGTGAGAGTGATGGAGATGATGAGCACGCCAAATGCGAGGGAATCGTTCGAGTTCGGAAACAGGGCACGCCCCACACCCGCAATCAGCAACGCCACCAGAATCGATGGGAAGGACAACATCACATCACACACCCGCATCAGCAAGCCGTCGACCCAGCCACCCAGAAAGCCTGCGAGCAAACCAAGCGTCACCCCGATCACGACCGACAAGATCACCGACGCCAGACCAACGGCCAGCGAGATGCGCGTGCCATACATCAACGCCGAGAGAATGTCGCGTCCCTGGTCATCGGTGCCCAGAAAAAAGGACTGGTTGCCACCTTCGCTCCACGATGGGGGCAGGCGCGCATTCGACAGCTCGAGTGTGGCCAGATCAAACGGATTGTGCGGCGCAACCCAGGGTGCAAACACCGCACACACCACGCAGATCAGCGCAATCAACCCGGCCACCATCGCAGTGGGCGAAGAGCGAAAGCTGTGGCCAACATCGCTGTCGAACCAGCGGCGAACGAGGGTGATCAAGAGAAGTCTTTCAAATCAAAAGTGTCCGGCCAACGATGGGCGTCCACCCTGAGGCAGAACAGCAAAGGCCCGCCGAGCCGCTGCTGGACACCCCCTGGAGATAGCCGCACAGCGGGGCAGGAGGTGTTCACTTCACCGACATGAAGCGAAATGGCATGAAGTTGTCCGCCAGCTGGACCAGCTGCACATTGCTGGCCACGCCCCAGGCCAGCGCCTGCTGGTGCAGCGGCAGGTGGCCGATGTCGTCGGCGTGCAGCTTGAACGCTTCCTTGATCATGGCGTCGCGCTTGGCCTTGTCAGTCTCCGACTGGATCTTCAGCGTCAACTCGTCGACCTTGGGGTTGCAGTAGGCGCCCAGGTTGAATTGACCGCTGCCCTTGTCATCGACGCAGCGCATCAGCGCATTCAACGCGTTGTGAGAGTCGTAGGTGCCCGGCGTCCAGCCCAACAGGTAGAAGCTGGTGTCACGCTTGAGAATCTTGGGGAAATAGGTCCCTTTGGTCTCGGCCTGCAGGTTGATCTTGACTCCGATCTTGGCCAGGTTGGCGGCCACCGCCTGACAGATATCACCGTCGTTCACATAGCGGTCATTGGGGCAGTTCATGGCCACCTCGAAACCGTTAGGGTAACCGGCGTCGTTCAGCAGCTTCTTGGCCGCTTCGACGTCAAAGGCCAGCCGGTTGTTCATCGAGTCATCAAAGCCATTGATGCCCGGGCCAACCAGCAGCCCCGTGGGCTTGGAGGCGCCACGCATCACCACGCGTTGAATGCCGTTGATGTCGATCGCCTGGTAGAAGGCCTGGCGCACGCGCTTGTCCTTGAAAGGATTCTTGCCCTTGACACTGGAGTACAAGAGCTCGTCGCGCTTCTGGTCCATGCCCAGGAAGATGGTGCGCAGCTCAGGGCCTTGCATCACCTTGGATTTGCCGCTGGCGTTGATGCGCGCCACGTCCTGCAGCGGCACCGGCTCGATCACGTCCACCTGGCCAGACAGCAGCGCGGCCACGCGGGTCGCGTCGTTGCCAATCGGGGTGTACTCCACGTTCACCACATTGCCCTCGACCTTGCCCCAGTAGTTGCCATTGCGCACAAAGCTCGTCTTGACGTTGGGCTGACGCTCGCGCAAGCGGAACGGCCCGGTGCCGTTGGAGCGGAAAGAGGCGGCGTTCTCGATACCTTTGCGACGATCCACCGGCTTGGTGGCCTGGTTCTCTTCGGCCCACTGTTTGTTCATGATGTAGACCAGCGACAACAGGTCGGGCAAGATGGGGAACGGCGCCTTGGTCTCGATCTCGACCGCAAAGTCGCCCGCCTTGCGGACCTCCTTGAAGTCGTTGGTGTAGCTCTTCATGTCGGAGCCGTCGCCCGCCGCTCGCGCCAAAGAAAACAGCACATCATCGGCAGTGAGCGGCTTTCCGTCGTGGAATTTCACGCCCTTGCGCAGCTCGAAGCGCCAAACGGTCGGCGAGGTCTGTTTCCAGCTGGCGGCCAGCCCCGGCACCAGCTTCAGGTCCTTATCGCGAGCCGTCAGTCCTTCGTAGACATTGCCCGTCACGCTCAGCTGCAACGACTCATTGAGTGAGTGCGGGTCCATCGACAAGGCGTCGCCCTGGTTGCCGATGCGCACCGTTTGCGCCACCGCCGTGCCCGCGATGGCAGCCAGAGCAAGGGACACCAACGCAGAACGCTTGAAACTCATGGTTTTCTCCTGATGGGTTGTAAATTGGATCAACGCTGTTCGTCTGATGCAGGCATGCCCTGTTCAATCAGACCTGCGTGCAAGGCGGCCCCCAGCGGCAGCACCTCGTCATTGAAATCGTAGCGGCTGTTGTGCAGGAAACAGCTGCCCTCTCCGCCCTGGCCCAGTCGCAGATAGGCGCCTGGTTTGACCTGCAGCATGAAGGAAAAGTCTTCGGCCCCCATGCTCGGGTCCATCTCGGTGTCGACATGTTCCTGACCCACCAGCCCCTGCGCCACTTCAGCCGCAAATTGGGCTTCGTTCGCGCTGTTGATCGTCGCGGGGTAGATGCGTTCGTACTTGACATGCGCCGTGGCGCCAAGGCCCATGGCCACGCCTGAGCAGACCTCGTTGAGGCGCCGCTCCACCAGCGCCTGGATGTCGGGGTTGAACGTCCGTACCGTGCCCACCAGCGTCGCCGTGCCCGGCACCACGCTGAAAGCACCCATGTCACCAGCCTGCATCGCGCAGAGGCTGATAACGGCGCTGTCCACCGCCCGGACGTTGCGCGAGACGATGCTCTGCACCGCCGTGATGATGTGGGCCGAGACCACCACCGGGTCGACCGTCAGATAGGGGTGCGCGCCGTGGCCACCTTTGCCGGTGACCTCGATCGTGATGCGGTCGGCGGCGGCCATCATCGGTCCTGGGTTCACGCCCACCAGGCCCGGACGCATCTGCGGCCAGTTGTGCATGCCGTACACCGACTGCACCGGAAAACGCGCAAACAGCCCATCTTCAATCATGGCCTTGGCGCCAGCGAA
>JBIIQD010000419.1:0-3405 GCA_044342265.1 Hydrogenophaga sp.
TTTTGCCCGTCAGCACCACATCCCGCCTAACGATCACCGGCTCGCTTTCGCCGCGTTCGTTAGGCGTTTGAAGAAAACGCTCCGAACCAAACGGCACCGCACCGCTGCCACTCTCGGCAGCCAGTCCTTCGGTGCTTTCGTCAACCAGCCGAACTTCGAGCGTGGCGGTGCGACCCAGGATGTCTTTGGCTTTGGCCGTGTCCTGCACACCGGGTAGCTGCACCACGATGCGGTCCAGGCCTTGCTGCTGGATCACCGGCTCGGCCACGCCAAGCTCGTTGATGCGGTTGTGCAGCGTGGTGATATTCTGCTTGAGGGCCTGGTCCTCAATGCGGCGCCGGGCCTCGGGCTTGATACTGGCAATGACTTTGTACTCCACGCCATTGGGGCTTTCCACAGCATCCAGATCGGCAAACTTGTCAGCGATCAAGCTCTTGATGGCTTCCATGATTTGCGCATCGCCAGCGCGCAGCTCGATGGACTGGCCGCTGCGGCTGATGCCGCCATGCCGCACGCCTTTTTCGCGCAGGGCAGCGCGCAGATCGCCGACGAATCCGTCAGCGCGCTGCTGCAGCGCCGCCGCCATGTCCACCTGCAGCATGAAATGCACGCCACCCCTTAGGTCCAGGCCGAGGTACATGGGCGAAGCGCCCAGGCTGGCCATCCAGACCGGGGTGCGCGGCACTAGATTGAGCGCCACCACATAGCTGGGGTTGGCTGGGTCAGGGTTGAGGGCTTTCTCCAGCGCGTCGCGCGCTTTGAGCTGGTTGTCGGTACTTTCGAACCGGGCCTTGACCGAATTGCCTTCAAAGGCAATCAGCGTGGCCTTCAAACCTTGGGAGGTGAGCGCCTGCTCTACCCGCGTGGTGGTGGTCGCGTCCACACGCACCGAAGTCCGCCCTGCCGACACTTGAACCGCCGGCGATTCGCCAAACAGGTTGGGCAGGGCGTACAGCACCCCGATCACCAGGGCGACCAAAATGATCAGGTACTTCCAAAGCGGGTAACGGTTCATGGCAGGCCCTTCGGCACAGAGGTCTCTTCAATCCAGGGTGCCGCAGTACCGGCTTCGCCGGCTGCAGGCACCGCCCCCTTGAGGGGTTGACGGGCTGCGCAGCAAGCCCGGCGCGGGGGTGGGCCTACTTCATCGTGCCTTTTGGCAACACCTGAACCACGGCCGTGCGCTGCATCTGGACTTCCATGCCGTCAGCAAGTTCCACTCCGATGTAGGTTTCGCCGACCTTGGACACCTTGCCCAGGAAACCACCCGCCGTCACGACTTCGTCACCTTTGGTCAGCGCCTCGACCATGGCCTTGTGTTCCTTTTGCCGCTTCATCTGCGGGCGGATCATCACGAAGTAAAGCACCACGAACATGAGCACCAGCGGCAGCATGCTGAGCAGGGTGCTTTGGGTGTCACCGGCGCCAGCGGCAGCTTGGGCATAGGCAGAAGAAATGAACACTGAATTCTCCGAAAACGACAAGGACAGATGAATTGCATGGCGGTTTCTCCGTTCAAGCGAACTTGAACTGGTCAACACCAGGCAAAGCGTCAATTGTATTCGGCGCCTTGCACAGGAGGGCCGGGTACCGGCTTATCCTACTGGTCCGACGTCGTCTGCCATTGTTCACGGTCCACAGGCCCATCCCGCCCAGAGAGAGCCACACCAAGGCGCTGGAACCAATCTTCAGAAGGCAAGTGGGGCACCCATCGGCCGGCAGCGAGGAGCAGCGCCGCGACAGCCACGCCGACAGCCAGCACATGACGAAGCTTCGCAGGCGGCTGGCGGTTATTCAGGGCTGCCAACCCCACACCAGCGACCAGAGAGCCCAGCAGCACCCCCGCCAGCGCCTCGGACACCGGGTGTGCCTGCAGGGCGACCCGGGAGACAGCAATCGCAAGCCCCAGACCCAAACCGCAAAGCGCCCCAAGCCAACGGCCCCACCGGGATTGCCCTGCCAAGGCAGCGAGTGCGACCGGCCAAAGCCCTGTCGCCAAAGTCGCATGGCCACTGAAACTGGTCAGATTCCAGGCCCGGATACCAGTGCCCCAGCCATAGAACAGCACCTTCGTGACGGCCACAATCACACTGGCGAGAGCCAGCGCGAGCCCCCAGCGCGCCACCCCCACCCATTTGACCTGGTCCCGCCACAGCAGGAATCCCAGAGCCACAGCCAGCGGCCACACCAGAGTGGCACTCCCCAGAGATGACAGAAACAACCAATCCATAGCCGGAGGGTATCAGCCCCCGGGCAAACCCTTGGTCATGTCTTCTGTCAGGCGGCGCGGGCAGAGGTCTCGGGTTGGCGCCATCGCATCATCAAGCCATCCCAGCGCAGTCGGGCCGCCGCGAGGTGGCGCTCTTTCACGTGCCCATAACCTTTGATTTGCTCGGGGATGCGGGCGATGTCCAGAGCCAAGGCGTGGTTTCCCGGCTCCAAACCCTGCATCAGTTCTTCAAGGCTCGCCCGGTATTCCCCAATCAGGGCGCGCTCGGTGCGGCGCTCTTCGGTCTTGCCAAACACGTCCAGCGCGGTGCCGCGCAGGCCCTTGAGCTTCGCCAGCAAGCGAAAACCGGTGAACATCAATGGGCCGAACTTCCGCTTGACCAGCTCGCCCTTGGCATTTTTCTTCGCGATCAGCGGCGGCGCCAGGTGCACATGCAGCTTGAATTCCCCTTCGAACTGCGCGGCCAGCTTGGCGTGGAACGCTGGATCGCTGTGCAGGCGGGCGACTTCGTACTCGTCCTTGTAGGCCATGAGCTTGAAGAGGTTGCGCGCCACGGTTTCGGTCAGCGCCGTCTTGCCCAGCTTCGCTTCGGCGTCCTGCACGCGCCGCACGAACACCTCGTACTCGCCCGCGTAGGCGGCGTTCTGGTAGCCGGTCAGGAACTCGACCCGGCGCGCGACCAGACTCTCGACCGTCTCGCGCTTGTGGAACCGGATGACGTTCTCGCCCACCGGGCTGAGCAGCGCCGCCATGGCCTTGGGGTCGTGCGCGGCGCGGCGGCCCCATTCGAAGGCCTGTTTGTTTTTCTCCACCTGCACCGCGTTGAGCTCGATGGCGCGCATCAACGCCGTCAGCCCCAGCGGCACCCAGCCGTGCTGCCAGGCGTAGCCCAGCATCATCGGGTTGGTGTAGATGCTGTCGCCCATCAGCTTGGAGGCGGCGGCTTCGGCGTCAAAGGTGCCGACCGCGTTCACGCCCAGGCTGGTGGTCAGTGCGTCCACGCAGGCCTGCGCCGGGTTCTGCCAGTCCGGGTTCTTCACGAAAGCCGCGGTGGGCGACGCGCCCGAGTTCAGCGCCACGTGGCTGCGGCCGGCGCGCAGGCGCTGCCAGCTTTCTTTGTGGGCCGCGACGATGGGGTCGCAACCGATGATCAGATCGGCCGACGCGGCCGACAC
>JBIIQD010000021.1:0-12785 GCA_044342265.1 Hydrogenophaga sp.
CCAGACCTGGGCCTACTCGGGGCCGCAAGGTCCTGACCATTGGGCACAGCTCAAACCCGAATACGCCGCCTGCGCAGGTGGCCAGCGCCAGGCACCGGTGCAGATCGACACCCGCCACACCTTGCAAGGACCTGCGGAGCCCCTGCAGCTGGACTACAACCCCAGCAGCGGCCAGGTGGTGCATGCAGGCCAAGGCATCCGCGTCGATGTGGCGGGTCAGAACCTCCTGACCGTGCGCGGCAGTCGCTACCAGTTGCAGCACCTGCAGTTTCACCATCCTGCCGAAGTGCGCGTCGATGGCCTCACCCATACCATGGCCGTGCACCTGTTGCATCGCAACGATCGCGGCCATATGGTCATGCTGGTGGTGCCGCTGGAACCGGGCGATACCCACCACGAGATCGACAAGCTCTGGACCCACATGCCGCTGGAAGTGAACGACCGGGTTCCGCTTCCCGATGGCGTGCTGACGCTCAACGCGCTGCTGCCGCACGACGCCAGCTACTACCAGTTCATGGGCTCACTGAGCTCGCCGCCCTGCACCGAAGGCGTGCTCTGGCTGGTGATGAAACAGCCAGTAGCAATCAGCCCCACGCAGATACGGCTGTTCTCACAGTTGTTTCCAATGAACGCCCGCCCTGTGCAGGCATTGAATGGGCGGGTGGTGCGAGAGGGCATGTGAGCGCCACGGAGTCAGCGCGGGTGGCTCGCCAGCGCCACAGGGTCAGCAGTACAGTGCGGGCAAGTCCACCAAGGCGCTTGCATGGCGCCTCTCACAGACTGCCATTCAGCCCATTCAGGAGCCCCCTTGGCCAACTTGCGCGTCACCGAAATCAAGGCTTTTGTCCCCGCCAAAGACTTCGAGCTGTCCCAGCAGTTCTACCAAGACCTGGGCTTCACCATGGCGTCCGCCGGCGATGGCGTGGCTTACTTTCATTTTGAGCATGTCAGTTTTCTGCTGCAAGACTACTGTGTAGAGTCGCTGGCAGAAAACTTCATGATGCACATCCTGGTGGAGGACGTGGCCGCGTGGTGGGACCATGTGCAAGCCAGCGGGGTGGTGCCCCGCTATGGTGTGCGGTGCACTGACGTAGAAGCCCAGCCCTGGGACATGCTGGATTTCTGTCTGTTCGACCCCTCGGGCGTGCTGTGGCGGATTGGACAAAACACCCCTTGAAGCGAAACGTCGGGCCTGGGCCTCGGGTCAGCCCAGGAAACAGTGACCTACCCGTGCCAGTTCGGTCTACTTCGCCAGCGCCTTCAGCGCCAGTTTGATGCCCTCGCTCACGCCCACCCCCGCCGGCAGCGCCTTGAGTGCGGCGGCGGCGTCTTTCTCGTTGTAGCCCAGCGCCATCAGCGCCTGCTGGATGTCGCTGGCCGCGTCGCCCACGGTGGCGGCGCCACCGGTCAGGGGCAGATCGGCGCCCAGCTTGCCCTTGAGCTCGAGCAGCAGGCGCTCGGCGGTTTTTTTGCCAATCCCTGGCACCTTGACGATGCGCCCGGCTTCTTGCGCGGTCACGGCCTGGGCCAGTTCGGCCACGCTCAGGCCCGACAGCACCGAGAGCGCGGTTCGCGGGCCGATGCCACTGATCTTGACCAGCAACCGGAAAGCCTCACGCTCGGCGGCGGTGGCAAAACCGTAGAGCAGTTGCGCGTCTTCACGCACCACGAAGTGCGTGAGCAGCGAGACCTTTTCACCCAAAGCGGGCAGGTTGTAGAAGGTGCTCATGGGTACGTCCACCTCGTAACCCACGCCGTGGCAGTCCATCAGAATTTGGGGTGGGTTCTTTTCCAGCAACGTGCCGGTCAGCTTGCCTATCATTGGGGACCTTTGCTTGATGGTTGTTCGCCGGGCCGCCCCAAGAACGACCGCCCCCCGAGGGGGGCCTGGCGCAGCCAGGTCAGGGGGCTAACACTTTTTCCGGGATTATCCGTTTTGATCCTCCGCCACACCTTCTCGCCGCCCGACAACACCCGCATGGGCCACCTCTGTGGGCCGATGGACTGCCACATCCGCAGCGTTGAGGCGGCACTTCAGATCAAGGTAGCGCACCGGTTTGAGCAGTTCCGCATCGAAGGCCCCAAGGCCAAAGCGAACCAGGCGCTGGAGGTTTTGCAGGCGCTGTACGAGATGGCGAAGAAGCCGATCCCCGCCGAGACCGTGCAGCTCATGCTCAGCGGCGACACCGCACTGGCCGAACCCGGCGACGGCGCACTGGCCATGCAGACGCGTCGCGGCGAGGTGCGCGGGCGCACGCCCAACCAGGCGCGCTACCTGGAGAACATGGCCACACACGACATCACGTTTGGCATCGGCCCGGCCGGCACCGGCAAGACCTATCTCGCCGTGGCTTGTGCGGTCGACGCGCTGGAGCGCAGCGCGGTGCAAAAAATCGTGCTGACCCGCCCGGCGGTGGAAGCGGGTGAAAAGCTCGGATTTCTGCCTGGCGACCTGGGCCAGAAGGTGGACCCGTATTTGCGCCCGCTGTACGACGCGCTGCACGACCTGATGGGTTCAGACAAGGTGCAGAAGGCGTTTGAGCGCCAGCAGATCGAGATCGCGCCGCTGGCCTTCATGCGCGGGCGCACGCTCAACCACGCATTCATCATCCTCGACGAAGCACAGAACACCACTGTTGAGCAAATGAAGATGTTTCTCACCCGCATCGGCTTTGGCAGCAAGGCGGTGGTGACCGGCGACGTCAGCCAGATCGATCTGCCCGTCACCCAGCTCAGTGGTTTGATCGATGCCGAGCGCGTGCTCAAGCGCGTCACTGGCATTGCCTTCAACCGCCTGACCAGCGCCGACGTGGTGCGGCACCCGTTGGTGGCGCGCATCGTGGACGCCTACGAGGCGCGCAGCCCCGTGGTGGCCGATATTCCCCGCGCACCCAGGCGCAAGTCCGCCTGAAGGCGGGCCCCACCCCAACACCATGGCCCTGCCTACACTGTCCCTGTCGCTGCAATTCGGCGACCTTGAAGACCCCGCCCGCCACCGCGCCGCGCTGCCGCGCCACCGCGTGACCCGCTGCATCCGCCACGCGCTGGACGGCGACGCGGAGATCACCGTGCGCATCGTCGGCGCCGAAGAAGGCCAGGCGCTGAACCGCGACTACCGACAGAAGGACTATGCGACCAACGTGCTGACCTTCGACTACGCCATCGAGCCGCTGGTGATGGCCGATCTGGTGCTGTGCGCGCCGGTGGTCGCGCGCGAAGCCAAGGAACAGAAAAAGACCCTGGCCGAGCACTATGCCCACCTGCTGGTCCATGGCACGCTGCATTCCCAGGGCTGGGATCACGAGACCAGCGAGGCCGACGCCGAGGCGATGGAAGCGCGCGAGATGGAGATCCTCAGAGGGCTGGGCCTGAAGAACCCGTATCGATAGCCTGGCTAAGGGGGCTACCGGATGCACTGCCCCTCAATCTCGACCAGCAGGTCAGCGCGACAAACATCGGCCAGCACGTAGACCACTGGGGCTTGACCGACCCGGCCGGCCATCACTTCGCGCACGACATCCAGGTCGCCGGCATGGCGCACATAGGCTCGGTACCCAAGGTCTGCCAGCACCAATGCACCACGGCGAGAGACAGTCGACGCTGCGCCCAGCACCGCCGCGATGTTGTCCAGGCTTTCTTCTGTCTGTGCCCGAACGTCGCCCGCATGCACGGTCTCATGACCGACGATGCTGGCGGTGCCCGAGAGGAACAGAATTTCCTGACCCGGTGGATGGGCCAGGGCAGCGCGCGAAAACGTCGGGCTGCGTGGTCCGTATTGATTCGGGTACAGGAAAGCGCTGACCTGGCGGGGGTTTTCAACCGGCACTGCAGGCGCGGCGCCCGCCATGAACGCCACCGTCAGTGGCCCGCTCGCCACGCCCAGTGCGCAGGCTGCGGGTACGCGCCCCACCACACTTCGGGCACCGGCTTCAAACGCATCGCCTCGGCCCATATTGAATTGCCGATAGCGTTCCAGGCCGTGGCTCTGGCCGTTGATGTCGGCCATGAAGTTCCACAGCCGCCAGAGGTGAGGCAGTTTCTGGGCATCGAGCAGACGAAAGATGCGCGCATAGACATCAAACGCCGCCTGCTCCAGCGGGGTGCGGCCCGATCGGGGCAGCGTGTCGCCCTCGTGCAACTCGATCGCGCCAAACAACAGATCTCCGCTGCGGCGCCAGGCGATGCCTTCGCTGTCTCCCGTCAAGATCGGCGCGCTCGCGCGTGCGATCCAATACTCATGATGCTGCGCCTCGTCCCCCAGCACACGCGTCCTCAGATACTGCACGGGCCAGCCGTCCGCAGGTTGCAAGACGGCGCGTCCGATATGAAAACCACCGACAACGGTTTCCGAGGGGACCGAAACACGGGAGCAGGAAGAAGTCAGGAGCGAGAGGCTCATGGGCACAGCAAGAAAGGAAAGAGGAAAACCGACAAGGTGAGTACCCGACTCATCGCATGCGAAGCGGGATGGTGACAGGGCCGTCGTTGACAAGATGCACCTGCATGTCGGCGCCAAAGCGTCCGGTTTGCACGAGCGGGTGCTGCTCACGCGCCAGCGCCACGAAACGGTCATACAACGCTTCGCCCAGCGCGGGCGCGGCGGCGGCGGTGAAACCGGGTCGATTGCCTCCACTGGTGTCGGCCGCGAGTGTGAACTGGCTGACGATCAACAAACCGCCTGCGACATCTTGCAGGCTCAAGTTCATCTTGCCTTGCTCGTCACCAAAAATCCTCAGCTTGAGGATCTTGTTCAGCAGCTTCTGACCCACCGCTTCGGTATCGTCGGGTTCGGCGCACACCAGCACCAGCAGCCCGGCGCCAATCTGTCCGACGGTATCGTCGCCGATCTCTACGCGGGCTTCCTTCACACGTTGCAGCAGCGCAATCACTTCAGGTCTCGTTCATCGAAATAGTGGGCCTCGACATCGTTGGGCAGCAGCTGGATGCTGGCGCGCAATCCAGGCACGGCGCTCATCAGCGCCTGCTCAACACTGGTGCGCAGCGCCGCGGCACGCCCCAGGGTCCAGCCAGAAGGCATGTGCATGTGCAGGTCCAGAAAACGTCGCTGTCCGGCCTTGCGGGTGCTCAGGTGATCGAAGCGGATGATGGTGGTTTCTCCAGGCTGGCTCGCAAAGCCGTTCAGCGTCAGCTGAATGGTGGCCATCACCTCGGGCTCGACCGCCTCGTCCATCAGACCTTGGGTCGAGCGCCAGATCAGGTGAAAACCCTCCTTGAGAATGTTCAGCGCCACCCCGATCGCGACCACTGGGTCGAGCCAGAGCCAACCTGTGGCGTGCACCATCGCGATGCCCGCCACCACTCCGGCCGAGGTCCAGACATCGGTGACCAGGTGCTTGGCGTCGGCTTCGAGCGCGATCGAGCGGTGCTGCTTGGCCGCCCCGAACATCACCCAGGCCAGCAGACCGTTGAGCGCCGAACTGGCGACCGACAGCGCCAGCCCCCAGCCCACCTGCTGCAAAGGCTGCGGGTCGAAGAGGCGCTGACCTGACACCCAGACAATGCCCAGCGCCGCGACGATGATCAGCACGCCTTCAAAACCAGAAGAAAAGTACTCGGCCTTGTGGTGGCCATAGGGGTGGTCATCATCGGCCGGGCGTGCGGCGATGGTCACCATGACCAGGCCGAAGACGGCACTGGCGAGGTTGACCAGTGACTCCATGGCGTCCGACAGCAGGCCGACAGAGTCGGTGATCACCCAAGCCAGGGTCTTGAGCGTGATGGTGACGATGGCGACCGCCACGGACACCATGAGCAGGCGACGGGGTGTGAGCCAGGAAGAGGCGTTTGAAAGACGCATGGGTCGATTGTCGCCCGCCGTTTGAGCGAAACCCAAAAGTTCCACGGTCGAGGCTTTGTAACGGGCCGGTATCTGTTCGGTGCCAGAATAGCCTGAGAATGCAACACACATGAGCACACAGCCCCCGTTCGAGGACCCGTTCTGGATCGGAGAGACCGACGCCTGGCTGCTGGCCGAGGGCAGGCATTTGCGCCCCTGGCAAAAGCTGGGCGCCCATCCGACCACACTCGGTGGACGCCTCGGCACGGCGTTTGCCGTCTGGGCACCGGCGGCGCGCCATGTGGCGCTGACCGGTGACTTCAACGGTTGGCAACCCCAGCCCATGCGCCGGCGGCCCGAGTGTGGTGTCTGGGAGCTCTTCGTTCCTGGCGCCAGCGAGGGGGCCTGGTACAAGTTCGAGGTCGTCGGGGCCGACGGCCACACGGTGATGAAGACCGACCCCTACGCGCGCGAGACCGAGTTGCCGCCGGGCAACGCGGCGAGGGTCTGTGCCCCCTTGCGAGCCACCCATGCCGATGCGCGAGCACACCAGCGCCCTGCCCAGCCTATGGCGATCTACGAGGTCCACGTCGGCTCCTGGAAGCGCCCGGGCGGCTGGGACGTGCTGCCCACCTGGGACGACCTCGCGCAGCATCTGGTGCCCTACGCCCTCGGCATGGGCTTCACGCACCTGGAGCTGCTGCCCGTCAGCGAGCACCCGTTTTACGCGTCCTGGGGCTACCAGCCGACGGGGCTGTACTCACCCACGGCGCGCTATGGCCGACCCGAGGGCTTTCAGCGCTTTGTCGACGCAGCCCACGCAGCGGGCTTGAAGATCATCCTGGATTGGGTGCCAGCGCACTTCCCGACCGACGAACACGCACTGGCGCGCTTTGACGGCACTGCGCTGTACGAGCACTCCGACCCGAAAGAAGGCTTCCACCGCGACTGGAACACCCTTATCTACAACTTTGGTCGCCACGAGGTTCGCAACTTCCTGGTAGGCAACGCGCTGTACTGGATTGAGCAATTCGGCATTGACGGGCTGCGCGTCGATGCGGTGGCCTCGATGCTTTACCGCGACTACAGCCGGCCCGAGGGCGAGTGGGTACCCAACCGCGACGGCGGGCGCGAGAACTACGAAGCCATTGCCTTCGTGCGCGAGGTGCACGACGTGCTGCAACGCGAAGCGCCGCAAGCAGTGACACTGGCAGAAGAATCCACCGCTTTCCCCAAGGTCACTGGCGCAGTGCGCGACGGCGGCCTGGGGTTCGACCACAAGTGGAACATGGGCTGGATGCACGATACGCTGTCCTACATGTCGCAAGACCCGGTGCACCGGCGCTGGCACCACCACAAGATGAGCTTCGCGATGATGTACGCCTACAGCGAGGACTATGTGTTGCCGCTCTCGCACGACGAGGTGGTTCACGGCAAGGGCTCGCTGCTGGGCAAGATGAGCGGCGACCGCTGGCAAAAGCTGGCGAACCTGCGCGCGCTGTACGCCTGGATGTATGCACACCCAGGCAAGAAGCTGCTCTTCATGGGCAACGAGCTGGCGCAACCGACCGAGTGGAACCACGATGGCGAACTGCCATGGCACCTGCTGAACGACCCCGCCCACGCCGGCGTGCAGCGGCTGGTCGGCGACCTCAATCGAAACTATCGCGCGCAACCGGCCTTGCACGCACGGGACACCGACCCGGACAGCTTTCGCTGGCTGGTGGTCGAAGACGAAGCGCAGTCGGTGTTCGCGTTTGTGCGCTTTGGCCTGCGTCTGGAAGACACGCTGGTGGTGATCGCGAACTTCACACCGATGGTGCGCGAACACTACCGCGTCGGGCTGCCGCACGACGGTGTCTGGACCGAGCAACTGAATTCCGACTCGGACCACTACGGCGGCAGCAACATCGGCAACCAGGGCAGTGTGCAGGCTGAGGCCTCTCCCTTGCATGGGCAGCCCTGGTCGGCGCCGCTGACGCTGCCACCGCTGGGGGTGCTTTGGCTGAAGAAGGAGTGACCCCGCTGCGCCGCCTAGAGTCTTTCCCTCTTGAAGGGCAGTCGCACCCTGCGAAACGGCAGAGCCGGTTTCGCGGTGGCCCTGCCAGCTTCGGCTCGCCCAGTTTGGGACCGTCGCTGGGCGAACGCGATGGACATACGGGCGTCCTCTTCTCGGTCTGGGCGCCTGAGGCCACGGCAGTTGACGTGCAGCTGTTCGGGCCCGACCGCTCGCCAGCCCCATCCGTGTCGCTGCACGCCGATGGCGACGGTCTGTGGTCGCGCTTTGTCCCCGGCATCGGCAGTGGCCAGGCCTATGGCCTGCGCGCTCATGGGCCCTGGAACCCTGAGGCGGGCCAACGTTTCAATCCGTCCCGGCTGCTGCTGGACCCTTGGGCGCCGGCGCTGATCGGTAACACCCAAAGGCTGGCACTGCAGGCCGGCCACGCGGTGGCCGACCCGCTCAGACCCGACCAACCCTGGGCGCAGCACCGTCCAGAACTTACCGACAACGCAGCAGCCATGCCCCGCAGCCTGGTGGTCGACACCGCGGCCGAACTGGACGCCGGCGCTTCGATTGCCCCGCGTCCGCACATCGCGCACGACCGGGTGGTGCTGTACGAGGTCCACGTCAAGGCCGTGACCCGTCTGCACTCCGAGATTCCGCCGGCGCTGCGGGGCAGCTACGCTGGCCTGGCCCACCCGGCAATGTTGAGCCACCTGCGCCACCTCGGCGTGACCACGGTCTGTTTGTTGCCGGTGCACGCCTTCATCAATGAACGCCATCTGATCGCTCGGGGCCTCACCAACCACTGGGGCTACAACACCCTCAACGCGTTTACCCCCCACGCAGGTTACGCGGCGTGCACCGAGGGTCGCGACCCGGCCACCGCCGCGGAAGCGAAGGCGGTGCGCGACGAGTTCCGGGCCATGGTGAATGCGCTGCACGGTGCCGGTATCGAGGTGGTGCTGGACGTGGTCTTCAATCACACGGCCGAAAGCGACCTGGACGGCCCGACGCTGTCGTGGCGCGGCCTGGGGCAAAACCATTGGTACGCGATGGGTGAGCGGGGCGTGCCACACAACTTCAGCGGCTGCGGCAACAGCCTCAACGTGAGCCAGCCCGAGGTGCTGCAGTGGGTCTTGGACAGCCTGCGCTGGTGGGTCGCGGCTTACGGCGTGGACGGCTTTCGGTTCGACCTCGCGGTGTCGCTGGGCCGTGACGCCTCGCTGGGTCACGGCTTCCATCGGCATCACCCGCTGCTCAGCGCCATGCGGCAGGACCCGGTGTTGCGCCGTGTGCGGCAGATCGCCGAGCCCTGGGACATCGGCCCGGACGGCCACCGCACCGGCGGCTTTGCACCAGGCTGGCTGGAGTGGAACGACGCTTTCCGCGACGGGGTGCGCGCCTTCTGGCTCGGCCATCCGGCGTCGCGCAGCGAGCTGGCGACCCGCGTCTGCGGCAGCAGCGACCGATTCCGCCACAGCGGCCGCACGCCGCTGGCCAGCGTCAACATGCTGACCGCCCACGACGGTTTCAACCTCGCCGACCTGACGGCTTACACGAGCAAACACAACCACGCCAACGGTGAAGACAACCGCGACGGCCATGGCCACAATCTGAGCGCCAATGGCGGTGCCGAGGGCCCGACCGACGAGCCGGCGATCCTGCATCGACGAGGCGTCTGGCGCCGTGCCTTGCTGGCCACGCTGTTCTGCGCCCAGGGCACACCACAGCTGCTGGCGGGCGACGAGATTGGCCACAGCCAGCGCGGCAACAACAACGCCTATTGCCAGGACAACGCCTTGACCTGGTTGAACTGGCCGCACGCCGACATCGCGCTGCGCGATTTCGTGGCGGGACTGATCGCGCTGCGCCAGGCCCATCCGGGTTTGCGGCAACCGAGCTGGCGAGATGGCCGCCCGCCAGCCGCGGGCAGTCCGCCCGACATCGACTGGTTCGACATCGATGGCACGCCGCTAACCGCTGCCGCCTGGCGCAGCCACGACCATCGCACCCTGGCCGCGCGCATCACGGTGGGCGAGGAAGAGCGGCCGCCGCAGGAGACTCTGTTGGTGGTCTGGCACGCCGGCTATGCTGCCGAGCTGCAACTACCTCCCGGAACGTGGGCACTTCGGCTGGACAGCGCCCGCGAGTGGGTCGCGACGGGAGAAGGCAACGACAGGACACATCTCGAAGGTCGGTTGAACCTTCTGGAGCCGACAGTGTGCGTGCTGGTCCGGGCCTTGCATGGTACGTCGGGTCCTGACCAAACCGCCCCATGAACACCCCAGTCCACCCCCTCCTCGCGCGCCGCACCAGCGGCGTGCTGCTGCATATCACCAGTCTGCCTGGGCCCAACGGCTCAGGCGACCTCGGCCCCGGTGCGAGGCATTTTGTGGACTGGCTCGCCTCGGCGGGGCAGTCGCTGTGGCAGATCCTGCCGTTGTCGCCCGCCGGTCCCGGTAACTCGCCCTACCAGAGTGTCTCGGCCTTCGCGGGCAGCCCACTGCTGGTAGACCTGGACGATCTGGTGCAACAGGGCTGGCTACCGTGGTTGGCGCGAAGGGGCTTTGACCACCACCGCTGCGACTTCGACCGCGTAGGACCTTACCGCATGGCCTGCTTGCGCAAGGCCTGGGACGGTTTTGAACTGCGCGCCAACAACGATTGCCGCGATGCACTGGCCGGATTCTGTGCCCAACAAGCGCATTGGCTCGACGACTACGCCCTTTTCATGGTGCTGGACGAACGCCATGGGGGACCCTGGTCACGGTGGCCCGAGCCACTGGCCAAGCGCGATGGCGCAGCCCTGGACACGGTGCGCGAACAGTCCTCCCATGCTCTGGGATTCTGGCGCTTTGTGCAGTGGCGCTTCTGGACCCAGTGGCAGACTCTGCGGGCCTACGCACGCGAGCGTGGGGTGTGGATGGTGGGCGATGCGCCGATCTTCGTGGCGCACCACAGCGCCGACGTGTGGGCCCACGCCGACCAGTTTTTGCTCGACGAGCAACTGGAACCTCATGTGGTGGCGGGCGTGCCGCCCGACTACTTCAGCCCCACCGGACAACGCTGGGGCAACCCGCTCTACAACTGGGACGCGATGGCGCACCACGGCTACCGCTGGTGGAAGGACCGGCTGGCACACCAGTTTCAGCAGGTCGATGTCGTCCGGCTTGATCACTTTCGCGGCTTCGAGTCGCATTGGGAGATTCCCGCCTCCGAGCCCACCGCAGTGGCTGGTCAGTGGCAGCCCGGCCCAGGCCTTGCGCTCTTCACAGCCATCGAAGAAGAGCTGGGACCGTTGCCCATCATTGCAGAAGACCTGGGCATGATCACGCCCGAGGTGAGTGCCTTGCGCGAGACTTGCGGATTTCCCGGCATGCGCATCCTCCAGTTCGCCTTCGGCAGTGGTCCGGCCAACCCCTATCTGCCGCACAACCTGGAACAGCACACCGTCGCCTACACCGGCACCCACGACAACGAGACCACGGTCGGCTGGTGGAACAGCGCACCCTCTGGCGAGAAAGCCGCAGCGCGCGCCTACCTTGGGCACTGTGTGGACACCGAACCCCATTGGACCTTGGTCAACGCCTTGTCGATGTCGGTCGCCAACACGCTGGTCGTGCCCTTCCAGGATGTGCTTGGCCTGGACACCCGGCACCGCATGAACACGCCCGGACTGGCCACCGGTTGTTGGGAATGGCGCTTTGACTGGAGTCAGGTGAACCATGAACCGGCTGAACGCCTCGCAGCCATGACCCGCGCACACGGGCGATGGCCATCGGCTTGAAAACCTGATTGCGCCGCCGCGCGACTTTGCCCCCACATTCCAACCACACTGGAGACAACCATGGACACCACCTCCCCCCAGTACCTGGCCAAGCGCACCATTGGCCTGGTGCTCGCCGGTGGCCGCGGCTCGCGCCTGAAGGCGCTGACCGACCGCCGCACCAAGCCCGCCGTGTACTTCGGCGGCAAGTTCCGGATTGTCGATTTCGCGCTCTCCAACTGCTTGAACTCCGGGGTGCGCCGCATTGGTGTGCTGACGCAGTACAAGAGCCACTCGTTGCTGCGCCACCTGCAGCGCGGCTGGAGTTTCCTGCGCAATGAGTTCAACGAGTTCATCGACCTGCTGCCCGCGCAACAGCGCATGGACGATGAGAGCTGGTATCTCGGCACCGCCGACGCGGTCTACCAGAACCTGGACATCCTTCGTGCCCACAACCCCGAGTACATCCTTATCCTGGCCGGCGACCACATCTACAAGATGGACTACGCCGAACTGATCGCCGACCACGTGGCCCAAGGCAAGAAGTGCACCGTGGCCTGCATCGAGGTACCAATTGCCGAGGCCAGCGCCTTCGGTGTGATGGCCATCGACAGCGACCGCCAGATCACCCACTTTTTGGAGAAGCCAGAAAACCCGCCGGCCATGCCGGGCAAGTCCGATGTAGCGCTGGCGAGCATGGGCATCTATGTGTTCGACGCGCAGCACCTGTTCGCGGCGCTGGAAAAGGACGCCACCACGCCAGGCTCCAGCCGCGACTTTGGCAAGGACGTGATCCCGGCCATGGTGGCCCAGGGACAGGCAGTGGCGCACCCCTTTGGCATGTCCTGCGTCAAGAGTTCGCCCGAAGCGCCAGCCTACTGGCGCGACGTGGGCACGGTCGAGGCCTACTGGGCCGCGAACCTGGACCTGACCAACACCACGCCCGAACTGGACATGTACGACCGCGAATGGCCGATCTGGACCTACCAGGAACAGCTGCCACCGGCCAAGTTCGTGTTCAACGACGACGGTCGGCGCGGCAGCGCGGTCGATTCACTGGTGTCGGGCGGTTGCATCATTTCGGGTGGCTCGGTGAACCGCTCGGTGTTGTTCTCCAAGGTGCAAATCCACTCGTATGCCGAGGTCCAAGAAGCGGTGCTGCTGCCCGAGGTCGATGTCGGTCGACATTGCAAGCTGCGCAAGGTGGTGATCGACAA
>JBIIQD010000022.1:0-12764 GCA_044342265.1 Hydrogenophaga sp.
TCGATGACGCTGCGCAGCCCGATAGCGAGCTTTTCCGCCAGCGCCAGCATGTGCGCGTAGGCGGAGGGCGTCATGACCTCGCTCAGCGCAGCGCGCATGGCGGCCATGGCGAGCATGTTGCCCGTCAGTGTGGTGCCGATGCCGCTGTGTCCAGGTGGTGCGTCCTGCTTGGCTTTCACGGCGCGTGCCGCGAGTTCGGCGCTCATCCCGTAGACCGCGCAGGGCACGCCGCCGCCCACCGGCTTGCCGAGCACCAGCGCGTCGGCGGCGATCCCGTGGGCGCGGGCGTAGCCGCCGGGGCCGGTGCTGATGGTGTGGGTTTCGTCCATGACCAGCAGTGTGCCGTTGCAACGGATGATGCGCTGCGCTTCGTCCCAGTACCCGGGCTCGGGCAGCACCATGCCGATGTTGGTCATGACCGGTTCGGCGAGCACGCAGGCCACGTCTCCCTTTTTGAGTGCAGCCTCAAGCGCATGCAGGTCGTTGAATTCGACCACCACGGTGTGTTCGGTCAGGTCGTGCACCTGGCCCAGCAGGCTGCCGCGCTGTACTGGTTGGCCGTTCACCAGGTCGACGAAAACGTCCTCGATCGTGCCGTGGTAGCAGCCATTGAACACCAGGATCTTCTTGCGCCCGGTGGCGGCGCGGATCCAGCGCACGATGTAACGGTTGGCGTCGGTCGCACTCATCGCGAACTGCCAGAACGGCAGACCGAAGCGTTCAGCGAGCAGTTCGCCGACCAGGGCTGCGTCGTCGGTCGCGAGCATGGTGGTGAAACCGCGGCTGGCTTGGCGGACCAAGGCAGCGGCAACCGGCGCGGGCGAATGGCCGAACATGGCGCCGGTGTCGCCCAGGCAGAAATCGGTCAGGGGATGGCCATCAACGTCCGTGACTGATGCGCCGCTGGCCTGCGCGACATGCAGCGCAAACGGTGTGCCCCAGTCGTTCATCCAGTGCAGCGGCACGCCGAACAACAGGTGTTCGCGGGCGCGGGCGGCCAGGGCGGCAGATGTCGGGTTGGCGACGGTGAACCGCTCGCGCTCTTTCGCCAAAAACGCTTGCGCTCGTGGCCAATCCAGCCTAGCTCGGCTGGCGCGTTGCAGGGAAGTCATGCCCATGATCACCTCCTCACACGAGCAGCAGGAGGTGCTCGCGCTCCCAGGAGCTGATCACCCGGTTGTAGGTCGCGTACTCCACTTCCTTGACCGCCAGGAAGGCTTTGATGAAGGCGCCGCCGAACACCTCGCGCAGCGCCTCGCACTCGCGCATGCGCCGGATCGAGTCTTCCATGTGGCTGGGCAACTCTTGGTCACTTTCCCAGGCGCTGGTCTTCATTGGTTCAGTGGGCTGCCGCTTTTCCACCATGCCCAGGTAGCCCGCACCCAAGGTCGCGGCCATCGCCAGATAGGGGTTCACGTCCACGCCCGGGACCCGGTTTTCCACGCGGCGGTTGGCGGCGTCGGACTCGGGCACGCGGATGCCGCAAGTGCGGTTGTCATAGCCCCACTGCACGTTGATCGGCGCCGACATGAAGCGCGACAGGCGGCGGTAGGAGTTCACGTAGGGCGCCAGCATCGGCATCACTTGCGGTACGTAGCGCTGCAGGCCGGCGATGTAGTGGCGGAAATGCGGTGTCACCGCTCCGTCGTTGTCGCTGAAGACGTTGCGGCCAGTGGCTCGGTCCAGGATGCTCTGGTGGATGTGCATCGCGCTGCCCGGCTCAGCCTCCATTGGCTTGGCCATGAAGGTCGCGAAGATGCCGTGGCGAAGCGCGGTCTCACGCACCGTGCGCTTGAATAGGAACACCCGGTCAGCCAGGTCCATGGGGTCGCCGTGGGTAAAGTTGATCTCCATCTGTCCCGCGCCGGCTTCATGAATCAGCGTCTCCACGCCCAGGCGGTGCACCTCGCAAAAACGCGACAACTCCAGGAAGAACGGGTCGAAATCGTTCACGGCGTCAATGGAATACGACTGCCGCCCGGCTTCTGGCTTGCCGCTGCGGCCCAGCGGCGGCTGCAGCGGCTCGTGCGGGTTCTGGTGCCGCGCCACAAGATAGAACTCCATTTCTGGCGCCACCACCGGCTGCCAGCCCTGGGCCTCGTACAACGCCAGCACCCTGCGCAAGACACTGCGCGGCGACAAGGCCACCGGCGAACCATCGAACTCTTCGCAGTCGTGGATGATCACCGCCACCTGTTCAGCGGCCCACGGCACCATGCGCGCGGTCGACATGTCGGGCACACAGACCATGTCCGGGTCTGTGTCGCCGACGTGCTCAGCGTTGTCCGGCTGCTGGCCGTTGACGGTGTTGAGCAGCACGCTCTTGGGCAATCGCATGGGACCTGAATTGAGGAACAGGTCCTTGGGCAGGATCTTGCCGCGCGCGATTCCAGTCATGTCCGGGATCACGCACTCGACCTCGTGAATGCGGTGGTCGCTCAGGAAGGCTCGTATGTCTGTGGGGGCGTTCATGGATTCATTTGATCAAATAGAGCTCTGATTATGACGATTAATCGAAATCTTTGCGATATTTGATCAAATCAATGTTCGGTCTGACTGAACACTGACCGCTCGATCCAGCATAAAAAAAAGCGCGGTCGGTGCCGCGCTTTTGGTCGGGAGAAGTGATCCTTACTGGATCTTGGCCTTCTCGCGAAGGTTCTTCTGGAAGTCGCCGAGCTTTTGCTGCTGCATCTGTTGCGCGATCTGCGGCTTGAGCTCCTCGAAGCTGGGCAGCTTGGCCTGGCGCACATCGTCGACGCGGATGATGTGCCAGCCGAACTGGCTCTTGACCGGCGCTTCACTCATCTTGCCTTTTTCAAGCTTGATCATGGCCTCGGAAAACTCGGAGACATAGCTGGACGCGTTGGCCCAGTCAAGATCACCGCCGTTGGCACCGGATCCAGGGTCCTTGGATTTGGCTTTGGCCTGGTCTTCGAACTTGGCGCCGCCCTTGATGGCCGCGATGATGGCTTTGGCTTCGTCTTCCTTTTCGACCAGGATGTGGCGGGCACGGTACTCCTTGCCACCATTGGCCGCCGTGAACTTGTCGTACTCACCTTTGAGTTCGGCGTCGGTCACCGGGTTTTTCTTCTGGTAGTTGGCGAACAGCGCCCGGATCAGGATGGTCTGGCGCGCCAGTTCAATCTGGTCCTTGTATTCCTGGGTGGCGGCCATGCCTTGCTTTTGAGCTTCCTGCAGGAACACCTCACGCAGGATGACCTCTTCTTTGATCTGGGCACGGGTCGCATCGTCGATCGGGCGGCCGGAAGCAGCGATCTGCTGCTCCAGCAAGGTCACGCGCGACGACGGAACGGCCTTGCCATTGACGATGGCCAGGTTCTGGGCCAAGGCCAATGGAGCGGCGGCGATCAGGGCGGCTGTGGTCAGCGCTGACAGGGAGAATTTCATGGTGTGTTTCAGGTGAGGATTTCTATCGCCAGCGCGTGCAGGCCAGCATCGGTGAAATGGCGCAGCGCATCATACACAAGGCGGTGCTGCGCCACACGGCTTTTGCCTGCGAAGGCAGGGGAAGCGATGCGGACCCGGAAATGAGTACCAAAGCCGAGACCGTTGGCCCCGACATGGCCAGCGTGGGCACCGCTTTCGTCAACAACTTCCAGACGGGTCGGGGCCAGCGCGGAGGTGAGTGCAGCTTGCAGCGCCGAGATGGTCGGCACAGTGTTGACCGATTCGCTCATGGGCCGCTCCCTGCTTCGCCATCAGACTTCAGGTAGCGGGCAATGTAGAGACCCTGGCCAATGATGAAGATCACCGGGAACACGTAGCCCCAGAGCTTGAAGTTGACCCAGTCTTCGGTCGAGTAAAACGCCGCCACATATGCGTTCAGGCCGGCCATGAACAGGAAGTAGCCCACCCAGATAATGGTCAAGCGAGCCCATACCGCGTCAGGCAAGGTCAGCTGGCTGCCCAGCAGGATTTGCAGAAAGTTCTTCTTCCAGATCCACAGCGCCGCCGCCAGCACGATCGCCATGCTGGCGTACAAGACAGTGGGTTTCCATTTGATGAAGCGTTCGTCTTGCAACACAAGGGTCAGGGCGCCGAACACCAGAACCAGCATCAGGGTGACCTTTTGCAAGGTCTGCAGCTTCTTGTCGAGCCCGTAGATGATGCCGGTCTGCAGAACCGTGGCGGCCATCAGAACGCCAGTGGCGGTGTAGATGTCACCGAGCTTGTAAGCGGCAAAGAAGAGCGCGATGGGGAAGAAGTCGATCAGGAAACGCATGAGGAGAATTATCGGTGGTGTCGCGCCGACGGTCAGAGACCGTTAAGCGGCTAAGGTTCCCGGGCCTTCTGCCGATAAGAAGATTACCCCGGTGGTGCCTAACCGGCGTCGGGCTGGCCCGGTGGTCTTTCTATCTTCTTTCCAGGTGAACCCATGAGCGACGACGAACAGTTTGAGAGTTTCAAAGTGTCTCTGGCCGATTTCATGGCACAGACCAGCGCACTGGTGGACCGCGTGCTGTCCGACGAAGCACACAAGTCCCACCTCGCGCCGCTGGTGCCCTGGGTCAGTGAGGTGATGTCGGCCTCCATGGAGCGCGAGCTGATTGAACAGGTAGGTCTGGCGTACTGGTCGCGCATGGGCATGACGTCAACCTCTACCCCCGCACGCCTGAAGATTCTTGAGCTGAGTGGCTTGGCGGACGCGGTCCGGACCAGCTTGAAGCCCACCGAGCAACGCGGTGCCGACGCCAGCTTCGCTCAGACGCATCTGCTGCGCGTGTGCAGCCTGACGGTCGGCAGCTTGTTGGACGCCATTGGCGAGATGTTCCCGCTGGTGCGCGGCATTCTGCGTTCGACACAGGATGCCATCGACGTGGCCAGAAGCTGACTTGCGGTGGCCCCGGAACTTGGCGGCCCATCCTTGCTCTACAGTGCAGTCATTTGCAACTCAGGGCATCAGGATCATGCAATCCAAGGAACAACAAGCCATTCTTACCATCACCCTTTTGGCAGCCTTTGCCGACGGCAACAAGGCCGACAGCGAACGTGAAGCGGTGCGGCGTCTGGCGGAATCGCTGGACCGTGAAGCAGGCGGGGCCGCACTGGCGGGCCTCTACCAGGACGTGCTGCTCCGCCGGGTCACGCTGTCCGATGCAGTGGGCGCGCTGGCCGACCCGGCCCAGCGCCAGCTGGCTTACGAAATGGCGGTGTGCGTTTGCGACGCAGATGGCCGCCGCAACGCCGCCGAGGCAGCCTTTCTCGGTGATCTCAAGACACGGCTCGGCCTCGCTGGCGCGCAGACCGAGGCGTTCGAGCGTGAGGAGGCCGCCGTGGTTGAGGCTGCCGAGGCATCACTGCCAGCCGTGGCGCCTGCGCTGGTGACTGCGGCGCTGCCGCTGGTGGACCCAGCCCGAGACGCTGCGCTGGACAAGACCATCAAGAATGCTGCCCTCCTCAACGGCGCGCTGGAGTTGCTGCCGCAATCCTGGGCTTCGATGGCCATCATCCCGCTGCAGGTGCGCATGGTCTACAACATCGGCAAGGCGCATGGCATCGAGCTGGACCAGGGACACATCAAGGAGTTCATTGCCGCTGTTGGTGTCGGATTGACCTCTCAGTACGTGGAGCAGTTCGGTCGCAAGCTGCTGGGCGGGTTGCTGGGCAAAGTGGCGGGGCGCACCATCGGCGGGTTGGGCAGTGCGGCCACTGGCATGGCTTTTTCTTTTGCCACCACCTATGCCCTGGGCCAGGTGGCGCGTCGCTACTACGCGGGCGGTCGCGTCATGAGCACCGCTGTGCTGCAAGAAACTTTCCAGCAACTGCTGGCACCTGCCAAGCAAATGCAAGCGCAATACCTGCCGCAAATGCAAGATCTTTCGCGCACGCTGGACATGGGCAAGGTCCTGGGCATGGTCCGTGGCGGTCAATGAGGGATGACCCGATGACTCGCGACTGCGGGGTGGGCACTCCAGGTAACAGAGTTTGATGCTGCCGCTGCTCAGGCAGAATGCTGACTGTCTCCCGACTCGGCCCAACTGCCGATTTTTTACTGCCTTGTGAAGGACAACTTCTGATGACGATGCCCAAACGTTTTGCGTTGATTGCCACCACCGTTGCGGTGGTTTCCCTGCTCGCAGCCTGCGGTGGCAGCGACGACGAACCTTCGGTGGGTGCCGATACGTCCAGCGACGTCGTGGCAAAGTACATCGGCACTTGGGAGTCGGACTGCTACGCCGACAGTGGCGCTTCTGCCAGGCTGCGTGCTGACTTCATCAAAGCCTCGGCAACGAGCTTCACAGGCAACGTCATTGCCTATGGCTACATTGGCAGCTCCTGCTCCGGCCCCAGCGTCAAAGACGAAAAAGTGCTGACCAACCTGTCGATGAACCACGCGGGCACCAAGCCCATCTCGGGCGTCACCGCCGACAAATTCTCCGGCGCCGCCGACCAGGCCAATGGCAAGCTGGTGATGTTCGCCAATGGCAGCACCCTGCAACTGGGTGATGTCGATGGCGCCAAGGACGCTGAAGGCTTTCCGGAAACCTTCTACGACAGCCGCTATACGCTCAAGCGCCGCAATTGATGGCCCGCGGGCGATGGCCGTCGATGCTCGCGGTCGTCGCCGGCCTGGCGCTGGTGGTGTTTTTTTCCGTCAAGGCATGGCATCAATGGACCTATGCCCAGCGGCTCGAAAGCGGGGCGGTACAGGTGGAAGACCTGCGCGGCTGGATGACGCTGCCGTATATCGAGAAGGTGTACCAGGTGCCCCAGTCACGGGTGCGTGACGTCCTGGGTTTGCCAGCCTCCGGCTTTGAAGAACGCAGTCTCAAGGACTGGCTGGACGCCTCGGGGCAGGACCCTGAGGCCGGCCGTCGCAAGGTCGAGGCGCTGATCCTGCAAGCGGTACCTGCCGCGTCTTCCCCTTGAGCGACCTGAGCGATCTGCTGCTGACCGGGCTGCTCAACCACGGCAGCCTGCTGTTGGGTCTGGTGCTTTTTCTTGCCGCTTTTGGCGTTCCGCTGCCGGCCACGATGCTGCTGCTGGCGGCCGGAGCGTTTGCGCGCCAGGGTGTTTTGCCCTGGCTGACGGCGGCCTTGGCAGGCATGGTCGGTGCTGTTCTTGGCGATTTTGCGTCGTACGAGGTCGGGCGACAGGCGGGACAACGGCTGCCGGCGCGCCTGACCGGCACGGCGGCCTGGCGCGAGGCAGCGGAACGGTTTTCGCGCTGGGGCGTTTGGGCTGTGTTCTTCAGCCGGTTTCTGTTGACCCCAATTGCCCTGCCCATCAACCTGCTGGCCGGTTCCACCGGCTTCGCTTGGGGCCGATTCGCGCTGGCGGTGCTGACCGGTGAGGCGATCTGGGTACTGCTGTTTGGCGGCCTGGGCGCGGTGTTTGCCGGCAGTTGGGAGGCGCTGAGTGCGCTCGCGGGCGACGTGGCCGGTCTGTTTCTGGGCGCCGTAGTTGCTGCGTTCGGGTTGTGGCGGCTGTGGGTGGCCCGCCGGGCTCGACCGCAGCCGCCCTGACCCGCATTACATCGAGTCTGCCAGCATCACCCGGTAGTCGTCAGGGCTGGCCAGGCGCGGGTTTGTCTTGTGGCAATGGTCGGCCAGCGCACCCTGAATCACGCGGTCGAACAGTTTGTCGGTCACGCCCAGCGCCGCCAGACCCGCGGGCAAGCCCAGGCGGGCATTCAGGTCCTTGATGGCCCGGCCCAGCCGCTGAGCCACCATTGAAACATCACCGTCGTCCGGCAGTCCCATGGCATGCGCCATGCGTTGCAGCCTTCGCTCCTTTTGCACTGTCTCGGCGGCGGCGTTGAAGGCGATCACAGCCGGCAGGAAGAGGGCATTGAGCGTGCCGTGGTGCAGGCGCGGGTCGACGCCGCCCAGACTGTGGCTAAGGCTGTGAACGCAGCCAAGACCTTTCTGAAAGGCCATGGCGCCCTGCATGCTGGCGCTCATCATGTTCAGCCTCGCCTCCCGGTCGCTGCCGTCGCGGGTGGCACGTTCGATGTGAGCCCAGCCGCGCTGCAGGCCGTCCAGTGCGATGCCGTCGGCCGGCGGGTTGAAGGCCGGCGCCATGAAGGTTTCCATGCAGTGCGCGATCGCATCCATGCCAGTCGCGGCCGTGAGCATTGGCGGCAGGCCCAGGGTGAGCGCTGGGTCGAGGATCGCGGTTTTGGGCACCAGGTGCCAGCTGTGGAAACCCAGCTTGCGGCCGTCGTCGACGATCACGATGGCGCCGCGCGCCACCTCGCTGCCGGTGCCAGCTGTGGTCGGGACCGCGATCAGGGGTGGCACGGCGGTGGTGATTTTCGGCGAGCCGCCTTCGATGGTGGCGTAGGTCTTTAGCGGGCCGTCGTGGGTGGCGGCGATCGCCAGGCCCTTGGCGCAGTCGATCGAACTGCCGCCGCCCAGCGCGATCAGGCCGTCGCAGCCGCTGGCTCGGAAGGCCTCGACCGCCGCGCGGACCGCCGCTTCATTGGGGTTGCCGGGCGTCTGGTCGAACACCTCGACCGGCCAGCCGGGCAGGGCGGCCAGCGCCCGGTCCAGCAGGCCGGCGGCCTTGACGCCCGCGTCCGTGACGATCAGCGGCCGGGTGATGCCCACGCGCGTGCATTCAGCGGCCAGCTGCGCCAGCGCGCCGTCTTCGATCAGGATGTTGGTGACATACAGAATCTGGGCCATGTCGCGTCTCGCTCGTTGTGGGGGAAAGGGAAAACTATACGGGCGCATGGCGGGCCCACCAAGGTCGCGCAGCGGTCAGCGGGTCGCCCAAAAGACAGCCACAATGCCGACCCATGTCGTCGCACCAACCCAACCCCAGATCTCTGCTGAATCCCGCCATGCGCGGCGTGCTCGACCGCATCGAGCGCGCTGGCCACGTGCCCATGCATGCCCAAACGCCCACGCAGGCGCGGTTGACCTACGAAGTCGGTGCCGGCGTGCTCGATGTTCCTCCCCACAAGTTGCACCGCGTGAAAGACCTCAGTTTTGCCGCACGCGATGGCCACCTACTTAAAGCCCGTTTGTTCGCCCCAGCTTCTGCGCGCCCGCTGCCAATCCTGCTGTACTTCCACGGCGGCGGCTTCACCATCGGCAACATCGCCACCCACGAACCGCTGTGTCGCCATCTCGCCCACCTCGCGCACTGCGCGGTGATCTCGCTCGACTACCGCCTGGCGCCGGAATGGAAGTTCCCCACCGCGGTGCACGACGCCTGGGATGCGCTGGCCTGGGTTCGCGAGAATGCTGCTGGGTTGCGCCTGGACGGCACACGCCTCGCCGTCGGCGGCGATAGCGCGGGCGGCACGCTGGCAGCGGTCACCGCCATCAGCGCCCGAGACGCCGATTGGCCCCTGGCGCTTCAACTGCTGTTCTACCCCGGCACCACCGGCCACCAGAATACGGCCAGCCACAAGACCTTTGCCAAAGGCTTCCTGCTGGAAGAAGCGCACATCAACTACTTTTTCAACCACTACCTGCACGATCCGGACGACCGCAACGACTGGCGATTTGCACCGCTGGACGGCGTGGATGCATCAGGCCATGTGCGAGATCTGGACGGCGTCGCCCCGGCCTGGATCGGCCTGGCCGAATGCGACTCGCTGGTGGACGAGGGCGTGGCCTACGCCGACCGCCTGCGCATGGCGGGCGTGTCGGTGGATCTGGAGATTTACCCGGGAGTGGTGCACGGGTTCATCCAGTTCGGGCGGGCTATCCCGGCTGCCCTTACCTCCCACAACGACGCTGCTCGTGCCCTGCGGCACGTTTTTGAGGTCTCCTGATATGAAACAACACCCCCCAAGCTGTCTTCGTTTGCTTCCCTCCGAGGGGACGCGCCAGCGGCTTCGGGCAGCCGGGCGCCACTGATATGCCACATCTGCAACGCTCTGACTTCCGCTTCTTCCACCGCTTGCGCGTGCGCTGGGCCGAGGTGGATTTGCAGAAGATCGTCTTCAACGCGCACTACCTGATGTACTTCGACACCGCCATTACCGACTACTGGCGGGCGCTGGCGCTGCCTTACCAGCAAGCCTTTGAGAGGCTTCAGGGCGAGCTGTACGTGGTCAAGGCCACCGTGGAGTTCCACGCCTCGGCGCAGGTGGACGACCAGCTGGATGTGGCCATGAAGTGCAGCCGCATCGGCACCTCGTCACTGACCTTCACCTGCGCCATCTTCCGCGGCGACCAGCACCTTATCTCGGGTGAAATGATTTACGTGTTCGCCGACCCCGCGACCCAGACCTCGCGCCCGGTGCCGCAATCGCTGCGCGACATCCTGATGGGCTACGAGGCCGGTGAGGTCATGGTGTCGCTGCAGGTGAGTGACTGGGCCGCGCTGGGCACGGAGGCCCAGGCGGTGCGCTCCGCAGTGTTTGTTGAAGAGCAACGCATTCCCAAGGACCTGGAACACGATGAGGCCGATTTCACGGCGGTGCACGTGGTCGCCCGCAACCGCCTGGGCCAGCCAGTGGCGACCGGGCGTTTGATACCGACTGGATCGCCAGGTGTTTCGCAGGTGGGCCGACTGGCGGTGACCCGTGTGCTGCGCGGTGGTTCCCTGGGGCGCCAGGTGCTGCAGGCTTTGGTCGAGGTTGCTCGGTCTCGTGGTGACCGGGAAGTGATGCTGCATGCCCAAAGCAGCGCCATCGCCTTTTATGACCGCCTGGGCTGGCAACGGCGTGGGGCAGCCTTCGAAGAGGCTGGCATTTCGCACCAGGAAATGGTGTTGCCGCAGTAACCCCAAGCCACCAGCGCCTCAGGGCAGGCCCAACCGCCTGGGTGGTTCAGGGGTCCAACGGTGCGGACCTGCTTGAGGGGCCAGGTGCGTCCATTCGCGCAGGTCGGCGCGCCATCCACCTCCACCGGAGAGCACTTGCATCACCAGACTGCTGCGCGTGCCGTAGCCTCTTTCGCCCATGTCAACGAATGCGCTGGACAAGGCGCGCTCAATCTCCGCAGGCACCCCCGTGTGAGGCCAATCGTTCGACGGCGAGGCGCTGTTGTCGGCCAGCGCCCGGATCAGGGTGGGGGGTGGGTCGTCTTCGGTCAGCGACAGCGCCAAGGCAGACGTCAGCCGCAGCGTTTTGGACCAGGGTGTGTTGAGCGAGGCATTGGACAGACCGTAGATGCCCGGCACCAATTGCTGGTGGTGCAGGACCGGCGCTTGCCTGGCATGTGGTCGCTCCGGGTCGCGGTTGGTGATCCAGGCCCAGTCGCCGGTGTTGAGGTCTCCAACAACCAGGTTGAAGCCGCCGTAGTCGTCTGGCGCGATCCCAGCCAGCAAACCCTTCCAGTCTGTGCTTGACGAGAGCCAGCGCGTGGTGAGCTCGCCTCGGCTTCGCGGTCCGGAACCAGGGTCGGCGCTGCGCACGTTGGTCACCATCGCCACCCGGCCCGCTTCGCTGACTCCCAGCCAGGTGCCGCCCTCGCGCAGGTCGCGCCCGGCGATCACACCCGTGCCATCGGGCAAGGTCCAGCGGTGCAGTGGCTGAGTCGGGCGGTCAAAGAACTCGTCGCGGTTGGACGCGAGCAGCAGGGGGCGACCCGGATCGGTGCCGATGGCGAAGGCGATCAGGCACATATCGGGGCGGGCCCGGAACTCAAATGTCCGCCAGCAGCGGGTAGGGCAGGGGCAGGAGAGACAAAAGCGGTCCGTCAGGCGCACCCAGGTGCAAAGTGCCACCCTCGGCCGCCGCAGTTTGCATCGAGACCATACCCCCCCAACCGCCGTGGGGTGCGGCGGCTGCAGCGAACACCGCGCCGCAGGGTTGTGTCGGGTCGGCGCTGTGAAACACCTCCTGGCCGGCAGCCATGGGTGCGTCGCCTTGCACGGGATAGGCTCGGCGCTTGAGCGTGCCGCGAAACTGGCTGCGCGCCACGACTTCTTGACCGGGGTAACAGCCTTTCTTGAAATTCACGCCACCGACCGACTCCAGGTTGATCATTTGCGGCACAAAGGCTTCCGCCACTGGCTGGGTCAGCAGCGGCACGCCCGCCATCACGTCCAGCCAGTCCCATACCTCCGCGTCTACCGAAGGGCCTGCGGGCGGCTGCTCCCCAGCCGGTGCCAACCACAGTGCTCGGGCCAGGCCTTGGCCTGGGTACAGGCGCACGGTCTGCGCGCCGTCGGTATCGAGCTTGCTCCAAGGGGCCGTCGGCAGCGCAGCGGGTACCGCATCGCCCAGCAAACCCCGCAACTCGAACTCGCCTGTGGCGTCGCTCAACTTGACCTTGGAGCGGAGCACAAACATTGACAGCCGCTTGAGCGTGGCCGGCAGCAGATCGGCCTGGCAGACCAGCAGGATGTCGTCGTGGGCGCGTTTGAAGCCGATGAAACTGGCCAGCAGGCGGCCCTTGGCGGAACAGAAACCAGCCAGCCGTGCTTCGGACAAACCCAGCAGGGAAAAGTCGTTGGTCAGCTGGCCGTGCAGGAACTTGGCAGCCTCTTCACCAAATGCGCGGATCACCCCCAGATGGGGCAACGGAGCGACGCCGTGCAAGGACGACAGGGGGGAGGAAACGAGCGAATTGGACATGATCGGTGGATTATCATGCGCCGTCCCCGGGCCCGCCGCGCCCGTTCGCCAAGCCCCCCCTTTCTTTTGTGAAACGTCTGTTTGTCTGGACCTTCTTGCTGTCCCTGCTGCTCGCTGCCACTGGCGCTGTCGGAGGCTGGTGGTGGCTGGGGCGGTCTGTGGGTCTGCCTTCGCAAGTCACAGCCGACAGTCCGCTGCAGGTGCAGATTCCTTCGGGCGCTTCAGCCCGTGGCGCAGCAACGGCGCTGAGCGACGC
>JBIIQD010000420.1:0-3384 GCA_044342265.1 Hydrogenophaga sp.
AATGCTCAGTGCAATCTGGACGATTTTTGAGTGGCTCAACTTGATACTCCTGAGGCCGAAGGCATTGCTGCTAGCGATGGCTTTTCGGCGACGCAGCGTTTACCAAAGAACATCCCGCTCGCTGAGACATGTGTCGCCTGCAATGGCTGGTTTCAGGCTGGCTCATATGCTGCCAAGCTATCAAAAGGGATCCGATTTCTGATCTAGCTAGACCTCGGTTAAACCAATGAAGTCGAGTCCTGTTACGCAACAAGCTTCTTTCCCACAAGCAAAACGGGGCCATCAACTCCCTTGACGGTTTCGAGCAGGCTGAGTCAGCTTCGCGCCGGGTCCTGGGAAAGCCTGCCAGGCAACTCACTGGTCGAACTGGGCCTGCGTATGAGTTTTGTGTTGTCATCAGCCGCCGCGTCGCCCAGGAGGATCCGCACAGCTCCCGCGCCGCGTTCTCGGTGGGAGAGGCGTTTCAGGTGCCAAGGAGGTTGTCAAGGAGACAGGACACCCTGGATGCGGCCCGCAACATGTGATCGTGGAGTGACGGCAACTGCGACTGTCGGCGCGATCACTGCCTTGCGCCAGCCCCGAAAGCTTCCTGTGTAGGACAACCACGGTTGTCGCCAGACCAACGATTTGCTTGGGCCCAAGTTTTTCTGACATGGTCGGTTGAGCTGTGCCGCTTCTTTTTTTGCAGGTCCTGCTGGGAGAAGATGAGGCAAACTAGCACCAGCAGCCCGCCTGTCAGAAGCCCGCGGGGAAGTTTGACCCTTGCACAGACCCTGATCCCAGATGCATGGCTGCAATTCGCACTGTCCTTCCCGCTCCACGCTGTCATGATCTCCTTGTTCCGTTTCAACCTTAGCCAACACCTTTCACTGTTCAACCGCCTCGCTGACCTTGACGATGATGTCATGGCCGCTGCGCTGATGGTCTCAGACAGTCTGCGCCGGGGTGGGAAGCTTCTGATCTGCGGCAATGGGGGCTCTGCTGCCGACAGCCAGCATATCGCCGCCGAGTTCACGGGGCGATTCATTGCGAGCCGCAGGCCACTGGCTGCAATGGCGCTCGGTGCCAACGTGCCGGAGATGACAAGCATTGGCAACGACTACAGCTTTGCCGAGGTGTATTCGCGCCAGGTGATGGGCCTGGGCCGAGCGGGGGACTGCCTGATGGCTATTTCGACGTCGGGCAACTCGGAAAACATCGTCCGGGCCGTCGAGGTCGCTCACGCTGCTGGCATCGCGACCATTGGCCTCTTGGGACACGACGGTGGCAGGCTGGCAGCGCTGTGTGACCAGATAGTCGTCGTGCCAGACCGCGTCACCGCGCGCATCCAAGAAGCGCACATACTGATTGGCCACACGATCTGCGGATGGGTAGAGCAGCAACTGGGCCTCACTGCACCGCCGGAAGTCCAGTCATGATCCCAACGGTCGAACAGCTCTCAGCTTGCCGAGTTCTCGTGGTCGGCGACGCCATGCTGGACCGCTACTGGTTTGGCTCGGTAGACAGAATTTCGCCTGAAGCACCAGTGCCGGTGGTCAAAGTACTCCGCGAGGAAGACCGTCTTGGAGGCGCCGCCAACGTCGCGCTGAACGTTCGGCGCCTAGGGGCGAGGACCACGCTGCTAGCGGTGGTTGGCGACGACGGGCCGGCCGCGACCTTGCAAGGCTTGCTTGAACGCGAGGACATCGGCGGCCGTTTGGACCGCACCCCTGGACTCAAGACCATCGTCAAACTGCGCGTGATCGGGCAATCGCAGCAATTGCTGCGCATGGACTTCGAGAGTCAACCCGAACTCGTGCCTCCGAAGCACCTGATGTCGGGCTTTGAAGGCGCGCTGGCCGAGTCGGAGGTCGTCTTGTTCAGCGACTACGGCAAGGGTGGTCTCACACTCATTCCGCACATGATCCGCTTGGCCCGTCAGGCAGGCAAACCCGTGCTGGTGGACCCCAAAGGCAACGACTACTCACGCTACGCTGGCGCCTCCGTCATCACTCCAAACAGAGCCGAGCTGAAACAGGTGCTCGGTCATTGGCAGAGTGAGGCCGACCTCAGCGAGCGGGTCGCGCGGCTGCGCCAGGAGTTGGGCCTGGAGGCATTGTTGCTCACAAGGTCCGAGGAGGGCATGACGCTGTTTGACGGCACAGCGGATCGCCTTGACGTCCCTGCGCTCGCGCGCGAGGTGTTCGACGTCACCGGTGCCGGCGATACCGTCATCGCCACACTCGCCGCCATGCTGGCTTGCGGCATGCCGCTGCGAGAGGCTGTACACGTCGCAAACGTCGCTGGCCGAATCGTCGTGGGCAGGTTCGGAACCGCCACGGTGAGCTACGAGGAGCTGTTCGCGTGAGCCTGGACAAACTTGTGCGCGACGACGCCACCATCGAGGCACGCGTCGCGGCACTGGAAAGTCCAGTCGTATTCACCAATGGGGTGTTCGACGTTCTGCACCGTGGCCATGTCGACTACCTGGAAGCGGCGCGGCACCTGGGCGGCGCTCTGGTGTTGGGACTCAACAGCGACATTTCAGCTCGGCTTCTGGGCAAAGGCCCGAATCGACCGCTGAACCATGAGTTGGACCGGGCGGTCGTGCTGGCGGGGCTGGCTGCGGTGTCGTTGGTCATCCTCTTCAATGAGCGAACACCTGTGCAGTTGCTCGCACGCGTGCGTCCCGATGTCTATGTCAAAGGCGGGGATTACGATATCGAAATGCTCCAGGAAACTGCAGTGGTTCGCGCATGGGGAGGCCGTGCCTTGGCTATCCCGTTTGTCGATGGCTACTCGACGACCGCTCTGATTGAACGCATTCGGGGCAACGGCAGGTGAGGCGAGCGGTATTCATGGACCGTGATGGCGTGATCAATCACGATCGCGGCTACGTGCACCGGTGGGAAGACTTTGAGTTCGTACCGGATGTGCTTGAAGCCGCGCACCTGCTGGCTAGCGATGGCTGGACACTGGTCGTGGTCACGAACCAATCGGGTATTGCCCGCGGCTACTACACCGAAGAGGCATACCAAGCGCTGACTCGAAACATGGAGAAGGTCTTTGCCGCACACGGTGCCCCGATCTCGGCGGTGTATCACTGTCCGCACTTTCTGACAGGCCGCATTGCAGCACTTGCGGTCGACTGCGACTGTCGCAAACCGAAGCCAGGCCTGATTTTGCGGGCCAGGGACGAACTCGGACTTTGCCTGCAGGCGTCGGTGATGATCGGCGACAAACCGTCGGACATTCTTGCCGCCCGAAACGCCGGGGTGGGGCGCGCCTTTCTCATTCGCTCCGAGCTTTCCCGGTCGCCATCATGCAATGTCGACGCAGACGGCGTTTTCGACACGATGGCCGATTGTGTGAATGCCCTGCGGGAGTCCCGACCTTGACCAGACC
>JBIIQD010000421.1:0-3381 GCA_044342265.1 Hydrogenophaga sp.
GGCGCCGAGCCGGCAACCAGCTGGACTTCCGCAACATGGTCAAGCTGGCTCAGCGCTACGACATCGTGCACTGCACCGGCGGCTATCCGGTGGAGCCGGTCGACCTGCATTCGTCGGTGCGCCACCTCGATTGCCTGTCCGACATCGCCAAGCTCACCGACAAGGCCTTTCACGCCTACTCCCTGGGGCAGGCGCGCAACCTCGACGGGCTGGAGATCGCCCGCATCGCGCGCGGCATCAGCGCCGAACAGATGGAGCGCGAGCCCTCGCTGTTCACCATCATCAACAGCTCCTCGCCGCTGCGGCTGGACACGCCGATGCTGCAGGGCATCATCGAGATGTCCTCGCGCAACCAGATCGTGATGTTGACGCCGTTCACGCTCGCCGGTGCCATGGCGCCGGTGACGATCGCCGGGGCGCTGGCCCAGCAGAACGCCGAGGCGCTGGCGGGCATTGCCTTCACACAGCTGGTGCGCCCCGGCGCGCCGGTGGTCTATGGCGGCTTCACCAGCAATGTGGACATGAAGACCGGCGCGCCCGCGTTCGGAACGCCCGAGTACATGAAAGCGGTGCTCGCCGGCGGCCAGCTGTGCCGCAAATACGGTATTCCCTACCGCACTTCCAACGTCAACGCCGCCAACACGGTCGACGCGCAGGCGGCCTACGAATCGGTGTTCTCGCTCTGGGCGCTGGTGCAGGGTGGTGGCAACTTCATCATGCATTCGGCCGGCTGGATGGAAGGCGGTCTGACCTGCTCGTTCGAAAAGTTCATCCTCGATTGCGACTTGCTGCAGATGGTGGCCGAATTCCTCACGCCGCTGGACGTGAGCCCGGCCGGGCTGGCGATGGACGCGGTGCGCGAGGTGGGGCCAGGCGGCCATTATTTCGGCACCGCCCACACGCTGGAGCGTTTCGAAACCGCGTTCTACTCGCCAATCCTGTCCGACTGGCGCAACTTCGAGACCTGGCAGGAAGCGGGCAGCCCGACCGCCTATCAGAAGGCCAACGCGGTCTGGCAACGCGAGCTGGCGGCCTACGAGCGCCCGCTGATGGACCCGGCGATCGAGGAAGAGCTGGACGCCTTTGTGGCGCGCCGCAAGGCCGAAGGTGGCGTGGCGACCGATTTCTAGGATGGAGAAAAAGGCATGAAGACAAGCGCTCAAGTGGTGGTCATCGGCGGCGGGGTGGTGGGCTGTTCGGTGCTCTACCACCTCACCAAGAAGGGCTGGACCGATGTGCTGCTGCTCGAACGCGACCAGCTCACCAGCGGCTCCACCTGGCACGCCGCCGGGGGTTTCCACACCCTCAACGGCGACCCCAATGTGGCCATGTTGCAGAGCTACACGGTGGGCCTGTACAGGGAGCTGGAAGAGATCTCCGGCCAGTCCTGCGGCATGCACAAGTCGCCCGGCATCATGCTGGCCGACACGCCCGAGCGCATGGAGTTCCTGAAGATGACGGTGGCGCGCGGTCGCTACCTGGGCATGGAGACCGAGATCATTTCGGTGGCCGAGGCCAAGAACTACTTTCCCTTCATCGAGGACCGCTACTTCATCGGCGCGCTGCTCGACCCCAACGAAGGCCACCTCGATCCATCGGGCACCACCTACGCCTACGCCAAGGCGGCCCGGCTCGCCGGCGCGCAGATCGAGATCCAGACCATGGTCGAAGGGCTGGAACAGCGCCCGGACGGCAGCTGGACGGTGCGCACCAGCAAAGGCGAGATCCACGCCGAGCACGTGGTCAACTGCGGCGGCCTGTGGGCGCGCGAAGTCGGCCGCATGGTGGGCATCGAGCTGCCGGTGCTGGCGATGGAGCACATGTACCTCGTGACCGACGACATCCCCGAGGTGACGGCCTTCAACCAGGCCACCGGCAAAGAGATCGGCCATGTGATCGACTTCGGCGCCGAGAGCTACCTGCGCCAGGAAGGCAAGGGCATGGTGCTGGGGGTGTACGAGCAGGCGGGTGTACCGTGGTCCACCCGGACCACGCCCTGGACCTTCGGTCAAGAGCTGCTGCAGCCCGACCTCGACCGCATCGCGCCGTCGCTGGAGATCGCCTTCAAGCACTTCCCCACGCTCGAAAACGCCGGCATCAAGCGCGTCATCAACGGACCGTTCACCTTCGCGCCCGACGGCAACCCGCTGGTCGGTCCGGTGCAGGGCCTGCGCAACTTCTGGTGCGCCTGCGGCGTCATGGCCGGTTTCAGCCAGGGCGGCGGCGTCGGGCTGGCGCTGTCGAACTGGATGGTCGATGGCGACCCCGGCTTCGACATCTGGGGCATGGACGTGGCACGCTACGGCAGCTGGGCCACGCGCGATTACACCCAGGCCAAGGTGCGGGAGAACTACTCGCGGCGCTTTCGCATCCGCTTCCCCAACGAAGAGCTGTCGGCTGCGCGCCCGCAGCAGACCACGCCGCTGTACGACGCGATGCGCGCGCAGGGCGCGGTGATGGGCGACAGCTGGGGCATGGAAACGCCGCTTTGGTTCGCGCCCTCGGGCGAGAAAGCTGAAGACACCGTGTCCTTCCACCGCAGCAACGACTTCGGGCCGATCGGCGCCGAATGCCGCGCGGTGCGCGAGGCGGTCGGCGTGACCGAGATCGCCAACTTCGCCAAGTACCGCATCCGCGGGGCGGGCGCCGAGACCTGGCTGCTGGGCATGATGACCAACACCATGCCCAAAGACGGGCGCCTGATCCTCACGCCCATGCTCAACCCGCAAGGCAAGCTGATCGGCGACTTCACCATCGCCCGGCTCGGAGAGGGCGACTACATGATGTGGGGCAGCAGCCAGGCGCAGATCTATCACATGCGCTGGTTCGAGCAGCACCTGCCCGCCGACGGCTCGGTGCAGATCGAGGCGCTGGGCATGAAGCTGATCGGCCTGTCGATTGCCGGGCCGAAGGCGCGCGAGGTGCTCGCGGCCATGACCGACGACGACGTCAGCAACGCGGCCTTCAAGTTCATGGATTGCCGCCACATGACCGTCGGCAACGTGCCCGCGCTGGTCAACCGCATCACCTACACCGGCGACCTGGGCTACGAGATCTGGGTCGCGCCCGAGTACCAGTACCGGCTCTACCAAGCCATCATGGCCGCCGGCCAGCCCCATGGCATCCGCAATTTCGGCATGCGCGCGCTGCTGTGCCTGCGACTGGAGAAACACTTCGGCACCTGGTACCGCGAGTTCCGCCCGATCTATGGCGCCTTCGAGGCTGGTCTGGACCGCTTCGTCAAGCTCGACAAACCCGACTTCATCGGCAAGGCCGCTGCCCTGAAAGAGAAGGCCGAAGGGCCGAAGCGCACACGGGTGTTCCTTGAAGTGGACGTGCTGGACGCCGACGTCATGGGCGACGAGCCGATCTGGGTCGATG
>JBIIQD010000422.1:0-3373 GCA_044342265.1 Hydrogenophaga sp.
TTTCTCCTGGTGGTCGACCCATCAGACGCGCATTTCGCCCGGTAGACGCGTGGCCATTGCCGGGCCCTCCGGCCAAGGCAAGACCGCGCTGCTGCTTCTGCTCAGCGGGCTGGAGCGGCCCTTGTTGCGCTCAGTCCCCCATAAGCAAATCACCTAAAAATCGTTGGTAATCACAGCCGCGCGCCCCATGATCCGCGCCCATGTTGTTGCCCGAATCCACCCACGCGCTGTTCGTGGGCGCCCTTCTCGTCGTTCTGTTCCTGAGCTTTGTGCGCGAATGGGTGAAGCCCGATGTGGCGGCGCTCAGTGCCGTGGCTGTGTTGCTGGTGGCCGGTCTGCTGAGCCCGGGCCAGGTGCTGGGCGTGTTCAGCAACAGCGCGCCGTTCACCATTGCGTGCTTGTTCATCATGAGCGGCGCGCTGAGCCGCACTGGCTGTGTGGACTGGCTGGGCGAGCGCATGGCGCAGGCGGCGGGCAACAGCGAGGGCCGCTTGCTGCTGGGGCTGTTGCTGGTGGGGCTGGTGGTGTCGCCCTTCATCAACAACACGCCGATCGTGATGGTGATGATTCCGGTGGTGATCGGGCTGGCCGCGCGGTTTTCGCTCAGCCCTTCGCGGCTGCTGATTCCGCTGTCGTACGCCACCATCCTGGGCGGCACGGTCACGCTGGTGGGGACTTCCACCAACATCCTGGTGGACGGTGTGGCGCGCAGCATGGGGCTGGCGCCGTTCAGCATGTTCGAGATCACCGCGCCGGGGCTGTTGATTGCGCTGTTGGGCTGCGCTTTCATGCTGCTGTTTGCGCGCCGCTGGCTGCCCGCGCGCGAGACGCTGACGCAGCAGTTCACCAGCGGCGCCGACCGGCTGTTCATGACCGAACTGTTTGTGCCCGAGGGTTCGCGCCTGGCCGGGCGCAGCCTGCAAGACGCGCGCCTGGCCAACGGCCAGACCCAGGTGCTCAAGCTGTTCCGCGGTGAAGAAGAATGGAGCGCGCCCGCGCCCACCACCCAGTTGCAGCCCGGCGACCGGCTGGTGGTGCATTCGCGCAGCAGCGCGATGCTGGACCTGCGCGGCAGCGACCTGGTGGGCCTGCACGCGGCGCCCGCGCCGCAGGGCGAGGCGCAAGACCTGGAAACCTTGCGTCGGCGCGATGTGGTGATCGTCGAGGCGCTGGTGGGGCAGACGTCGCGCTATGTGCTGCGCCCCATCCGCGACCTGGACCTGGCCTCGCGCTACGGCATCCACTTGATCGCGGTGCACCGCAAGAACGCGTCCATCGGCGACATTGGCGACGACTTCCAGCTGCAGTTTGGCGACGTGCTGCTGGTGGAGGGCACGCCGCGCCAGATCCAGCGCTTTTGCGAGAACGGCGACCTGTTCGCGCTGACCGAGGGCAAGACTGCGCCGCAGCGCCGCCACAAGGCGCCGGTGGCGGTGGGCACCATGGTGGGCGTGATGGCGCTGGCCGCGCTGGACGTGATGCCCATCGAGGGGCTGGCGCTGATCGGCGCGGTGCTGGTGGTGCTGACCGGCTGCCTCAAGCCGGACGAAGCCTACAAATCCATCGAATGGCCGATCCTGATGCTGATCTACGGCATGCTGGCGGTGAGCGTGGCGATGCGCGATTCGGGTCTGTCGGCGATGGCTGCGCAGTCGCTGGTGAACTGGGGCGGCGGCATGTCGCCCTGGCTGGTGCTGTCGCTGGTGATCCTGGCCACGTCGATTGCCACCGAATTCCTCAGCAACAACGCGGTGGCGGTGCTGTTCACGCCGGTGGTGATCGGCGTGGCGCTGGAACTGGGCGTGGACCCGCGCCCGTTTGTGGTGGGCGTGATGTTTGCCGCCAGCTTCAGCTTTGCCACCCCCATCGGCTACCAGACCAACACCCTGGTCTACAGCGCAGGCAACTACCGCTTCAGCGACTTTGCGCGCCTGGGCATCCCGATGAACCTGATCACCTGGGCCGCGGCCAGCTTGCTGATTCCGCTGTTCTGGCCGTTCCAGCTGGGCTGAACGCCGCCGGGGGCCAGGGCCGCTCAAGTCGTTCAGGCCAGCCGGTGGGCGCCCGCCAGGGCGTCGTCGGCAAAAGCCGTTCCGGCTTCGTCGTAGATGTGGAAGACATCGTCGGCACCCAGTTCGCGCAGCTTGGCGACTTCGTCCGGGTAGCTGACGATGGCGGCAATGTGCCCGGCGAATGCCCGGTTCCGCAGCTGCTGCAAGGCGTACACATTGCCCGCGTGGCCGGGCATGGCCAGCAACACCAGCTTGACCGAGTCGGTGATCACCAGCTTGTCCCAGAAGTCGGAGTCGACCGCGTCGCCCTCCATGACGTTCCGGTTGGCCGCCCGGTGCGGCGCCAGTTTGTCGACGTTGTTGTCGACACCCAGCACGCGCAGGCCGTGGCCGTCGATCAGGCGCAGGTAGGCGCCGCTGCCGATCTGCCCCAGGCCCAGCACCACGGCGTCGACCTGATCGATGGCGACCGGCCGGTCGGCGGCCATCAGCGTGCTGGCTTCCAGCCCGGCCAGCGGCTCTTTGAGCCGGGCGTAGATGCGTTCGCCCGCCGCGTTCAGCGGCGCGGCCAGCACGAAGCTGCCCGCCAAGGCCAGCGAGATCACCACCAGCCATTCGGGCGACAGCCAGCCCGCCGTTGACGCGATGGCCGCGACGATGAGGCCGAACTCCGAGTAGTTGGTGAGGGCCAGGGTGGACAGCACGCCGGTGCGTGTGCGCAACCTGAAGCGCATCAGCACCAGGTAGTACAGGGCGCTCTTGAGCGGCAACAGCAGCAGCAACAGCAAGGCCATCACCACCATGGACAGGTCGGGCAGCGCGCCCAGCCCGACGCTGAGGAAAAAGCCCACCAGGAACAGCTCTTTCAAATGAAACAGCGACTTCGCCAAGCCCGCTGTGGACGGGTGCGATGCCAGCAACATGCCCACGATCAAGGCGCCGAGGTCGCCCTTGACGCCCACCGCCTCGAACAGGCCGTACCCCACCACCAGCGCCAGGAAGGCGGCGTACAGCACCTGCAAGTCGCCATGGCCCACCTTGTCCAGCAGCGCCTTCATCAGCTTCGAGGCCGGCCACAACAGCACCAGGCCCAGGGCCCAGATGCTGGGGAGGCTGCCGCTGGTGGCGCTGAGGAACAGCACCGCGAACACGTCTTGCATGACCAGGATGCCGATCGCGATGCGGCCGTACAGCGAGCCCAGCTCGCTCCGCTCTTCCAGCACCTTGACGGCAAACACCGTGCTGGAGAAGCTGAGTGCAAAGCCCAGCAACACCAGGGCGGTCCAGCCCAGGTCGGCGGCCATCGCCAGCCCCAGGGTCTTCAGGATGAACAGCGCCCCGGCCATGAACAGCGTGGAGCC
>JBIIQD010000423.1:0-3363 GCA_044342265.1 Hydrogenophaga sp.
GTAGCGGGAACTGTCGGGGTTGTGCCTGCATGGGCAGCGACAGCATCCAGCTCATGTAGAGCTTGGCGGCTGCCGGGTGCTTGGCGTCCTTGAAGATGGCGCCGGTCTGGGCCCAGGTCAGGAACGGGTCGCTGGTGGGCAGGACGAAGCGCGTATTGGCCGACTCCACCGGCACGAAGGCGCCGGAAGTGCCCGCCGACACCGCGTACTTCCCCGCTTCCACGGCATCACGCGGGGTCTGCGTACCACGCACCCACTGAACCCCGTTGGCCTGCAGCTTCTCGATGAAGCCGATGCCGTACTTCTGAATGATCTTGTCGAACACATAGAGCACCGCATCGTCGTCGTGAGGGTAGGCGATGACGATGCGGTTCTTGAACTCGGGTTTCAGGAAGTCGGCGTAGTCGCGCGGTGCGTTGTCTGCCGACACCAGGTTCTTGTTGTAGCTGTTCGCAAAGGTCAGCATGAACAGCCCGGTGAACCGTCCCTGTGGGTCCTTGTAGTTGGCAGGGATCTGGTCCCATCCAATGGGCTTGTAGGGCAGCAGCAGGCCCCTGGCCGCCCAGTCGTCGAAATCGTGCAGCGTCTGCAGATGAGCGACGTCGACCTTCAGGTCCTTGCGCAGCATCTCTTCTTCGATGCGGGCGTCGTGGTACTTGCTCAGGTCAACCACGATGTTGATCTTCATGCCCGGGAACTGGCGTTCGAAACCCGCCTTGATGCCAAACGCCTGCGTGACTTCGTCACCGCCGGCGTACACCGTCAGTGCGCCACCTTCCTTGAGCGCTGCCTGGTGCAGGTCCTGCAAGGTTTGACCCGCGCCGTCCCGTTCGATGACAGGCGGGGCCGAGGTGGCGGCGTTTTGAGCCCAGGTGGGGCGGGTGGTGGCCGCGGCAACCAGCAAAGCTGCGCCTGCCAGGAGCGCCAGACGGCGGGAGAGAACGTGCTTCATGGGATGTCCTTTCGGTGGGTTCGCTCGAACTTTGGTGAGAGATTCATTTGGTTGGGCTGTGGCGGCATGGAAGCGCCGCGAGCAGGCTGGTTTGTGCCCGAGGCCAGCCATGGCTGAGGTTCATGCGTGGACGTAGGCGGTCTTGACCGTGGTGTAGAAGTCGGCGGCATATCGACCCTGCTCACGTGGCCCGTGGCTCGAAGCCTTGCGTCCGCCAAACGGCACGTGTGGGTCCACCCCTGCGGTCGGTGCGTTGACCATGACCATGCCGGCTTGAAGGTGGCGTTGAAAGTGGGAGGCCATCTTCAGCGAGGTGGTGCACACGCCCGCTGACAGACCGTAGGGCGTTTCGTTGGCGATCTCCAGCGCTTCTTCGGCGTCGCGCGCCCGGATCACGCAGGCCACCGGACCGAAGATCTCTTCGCGGTTGATGCGCATCGCGTTGTTGGTGTCGGTGAAGAGCGCGGGCTCCAGGTAGTGGCCGGGCTGCCCATGGATGGCGGCATGGTGCGCTCCGCCGCTCACCAGACTGCCGCCTTCGGCTTTGCCCAGGGCAATGTAGGACAGGTCTTGCTGCAACTGGTTGTCGTCGACCACCGGGCCGATCACGGTCCCTGGTTCGCGCGCATCTCCCACCTTGAGGGCCTTCATGCGTTCGACCATCGCTTGCACAAATCGGTCGTGGATGCCCTCGGTGACCACCAGGCGCGAGCTGGCCGTGCAGCGCTGTCCGGTGGCGTAGAAGGCGCCATTGATCGCGCACTCGACCGCCACCGCCAGGTCGGCATCGTCCAGCACCACCAGCGGGTTCTTGCCGCCCATTTCAAGCTGGAAGCGCGCCATGGCACCCGGGCGGCCCACCGCGGCTTGCGCCACCTTGCGCCCAGTGGCTTCTGAGCCGGTAAAGGTGATGGCATCGATGCGCGGATCGTCCAGCAAGACCTGGCCGACCTCGCGGCCGCGCCCCATCACCAGGTTGAAGGTGCCCGGGGGCAGCCCGGCGCGGCTGATGATCTCGGCCAGAGCCCAGGCGCAGCCGGGCACGAGTTCGGCCGGCTTGAAGACCACCGCGTTGCCATAAGCCAGGGCCGGTGCGATCTTCCACGCTGGGATAGCGATGGGAAAGTTCCAGGGTGTGATGATGCCGACCACACCCACCGGCTCGCGGGTGATGGCCACGCTCATGCCGGGGCGAGTGGACGCCAGCGCTTCGCCCGGCACGCGCAGCGCTTCCCCGGCAAAGAACTTGAAGATCTGGCCGGCCCTCAGCACCTCGCCCAGCGCGTCGGGCAAGGCCTTGCCTTCCTCGCGCGCGAGCAGGTCGCCCAGCTCGGCCTTGCGGGCCAGGATCTCGCTGCCGACCGCGTCCAGCGCGTCGGCCCTTTGCTGTGGTGTGAACGCCGCCCAGCGCGGCTGGGCTTGCTGGGCGGCGGCGATGGCGTCTGCCGTCTGCGCGCTGCTGGCGCGGCTGTATTCGCCCAGCACATCCCGGGTGTCCGAGGGATTGATGTTCAGGCAGGCATCGGCGCCCTCGACCCACTGACCGGCGATGTGGTTGGCTTTCATGGTTTGGATCAGGACTCGGCGGTGAACCCGATGGCTTTGACAATGGGGCCCCAGCGCTCGTTGTCGGCCTTGAGCATGGCGGCCAGTTCCGCGGGTGTGGACGAGCGGGCTTGGAGACCCATGCCGCCCAAGCCTTCGATGACGTCAGGGGCCGCCAGCGCGGCGCGGATCGCTGCGTTCGCGCGCTGCACCACGTCGGCAGACGCTTGGCCGGGCAGGTAGAACCCGAACCACTCGCTGAAGATCAGATCTTTGTAGCCCTGCTCCACCAGGGTGGGCACATTGGGGTGGAACTTGTTGCGCTTGGCTCCGCTGGTGGCCAGCACCCGCAGCTTGCCGCCAGCCAGGTGAGGCAGGAACTCGCCGACCGGGCCCGACACGGCAGAGATCTGACCGCCCAGCAGGTCGACGATGGCGGGCTGGGTGCCCCTGAAACCGATGTGCTGCAACTCGACCTTGCCGGCACGGCCGATGAGCTCGCCGACGAAGTGCGGCACCGAGCCGGGCGCTGGCGAACCGAAGTTGGCCACCTGCTTGTTGGTGCTGGCCCAGGCCAGGAATTCCGGGACGCTTTTGACGCTGGCGGGCACCAGGGGTCCCACGGCAAAGCCCATGTCGAACTCCACGCCGAGCGACACCGGCGTCACGTCGGTAACCGGGTCGTAGGGCAGCTTGCGGTAGGTGTGGGGGTAGATGCCCAGCATGGACATGGGCGTGACCAGCAGGGTGGTGCCGTCAGCAGCAGCGGCCTTGAGCGTGGACACGGCGATCTGGCCACCGGCACCGGGCTTGTTTTCCACCACCACGGCGCGGGCATAGCTGCCGTTGATCTTGTTGGCGACGCG
>JBIIQD010000424.1:0-3358 GCA_044342265.1 Hydrogenophaga sp.
GCGTGGCCGTGACCGAAGCTCCCGCAGCGGGCGGCTTCCTCGAAGAACCATGGCGCCAGCTGGTCGGCACCGTGCGCGAGCTGAGCGACGAGCACATCGCCAACGAATACGACGCCCTGTTCGGCGGCATTGGCAAGCCCGAGATCTACCTCTTCGGCTCCTGGTACCTCAGCGGCTTCCTCAACGAAAAGCCCCTGGCCGCGCTGCGCGGCGACCTGGCGACTTTGGGTCTGTCGCGCGATGAGTCCATGAACGAAACCGAAGATCACTTCGCCTGCGTCTGCGAAGTCATGCGATACCTCATCGCGGGTGACGACGTGGCCATCGCCAACCTCACCCAGCAACAGAAATTCTTTGGCGCCCATGTGCAGCCTTGGGCCACACAGATGTGCGACGCCATCACTGCCCATCCAAAGGCTCGCTGCTATGCCGCGGTGGCTGCGTTCACATCAGCGTTCATCAGCGTGGAGACGCAGGGATTTGATTTGATGGCTTGACGGTTGATGGGGCAGCGGTCACTCTGGACCAAAGTGGATGGGTGTCCGCTGCCCTCGTGGCTCTTCGCGGCCATTTGCTGTCGCTGGCGACGGGCGGCTTTCGAGAAGCCCATGCCTGCAACACAAAGATCGAGAGCAGGCGCCTGGGCCGATCGCCCGGTGATGTAGCGGGATTCGGGCTTGAACTACTCGGTACGGTGCGCTCCTACCTCGCGCACCTGCTCAGCCGAGAGTATGGGACTCTCAAACGCCCTTTTTCCTTCCCCAGGGCACCCCCGAACATCGTCCTTCTTCGGTGCCTGCTTCGGGTTGTCCCTTGTCGTCAGACCGCTGCCATTGGTCCCCGCGAACCTTCAGTCTTAGTCGACTCCAGCGACCCGAGCTGCCGGGGCGCTTGAACTGTCCCAGTTGGGTGGCGTCGGGCCGTTTGAAGCGCCTGGTCACGGGCTGAGGGGCGAGGGTGTGCTCGCGTCTGCAACCTGAAATGCGTGAAGATCTTCCCGATCACTGGCTGTTCCCGGATCGTCGCAATGATCTTCAGTTCGCCACCGCAGTTCGGGCAGTGCTCCATGTCGATCTCGAAGACGTGCTTGAGCAACTTGGCCCAGCTCATGCGCATCGGTCGGTGGTGCGCGCAGTTCGCCTCGCAAGCGGCGGGCTGCGTGGTGTGCGTCGGCGGCTCGGGTACTTTTGGCACCACCAGCGCGCGCAGCTTGGCGTTGGGGGCCAGGACGCCTTCAAACCGAATCAGGCGCAAAGGCGGGGCTCCAGCGTTGCCAGCTTCCGCATGAATTCCAGCGGCGACATGACCAGATGCATGGTGCCGTCGCGCCAGGCTGCATTGAGCTTCCGTCCTTCCAGCCTGGCAGCGTCTGCTTGCACACGTTCGTTGGGCAGAGCCGGGCGGGTGATGTAACGGCACAGTTGTTCCAACGCCTTCCGGTTGTTGACGTCTCAGCGCACGCCGGCGTGCCGGGTGAGGCCGGACACAAGGCCCGGAAGACCATTGTGTCTGCCGAACACCAGCCGACGATACATGCTGGCTGGCTGAACCCGTCGATGTCGGCGCACAACGCCCGCTTGTAGTCCTTGTCCCAAGGCATTGCGCCCGGCATCGCCAGCACCTTCTGGCCAGCGCGCGAGCCGAAGGCGATGCGGTATGAATACGCGGCGGCTTGCAGCGACCTGAGTACGCGCGACTTTATATTGCGCACAATGCAATTGTGCGCAATAATCATTCGCTGTTTTCATAGAACAGTACTTCGGCATGGATGTGGCGTACCGCAGCTGTAGGCGGTCGCACACATCACCGGGCGTTCCCCCAAACCGTTAACACAAGGAGACAAGATGTTCACTCAGAAGACCCCCCGTTCCCTGTCGCTGACCCGCGCCATGGTCATCGTGCTCGGCTGTTCAGCACCCTGGATGGCTCAAGCGCAGCCCAGTCCGGTCGACATGGTTGACGCGTTCGAGAAGGCCAATACCAAGTTCGAAGGTTTCCGCCGTTCGGGCGCCAAGGGCGTATGTGCCGCAGGTGAGTTTGTCGGCAGTGCCGAAGCCCGTGCGCTGTCCATGGCGTCTGTCTTCAGCGGTAGGCCCGTGCCGGTCATGGCACGCTTCTCGGTCGGCGGCGCCAACCCCAAGGCACCGGACAACGCTAAGAGCCAACGCAACATGGCGCTGCAGTTCGACATTCCCGGCGGCGAGGTCTGGCAGATGGGCAACATCTCTGCCCCGATATTCGGCGCGGCCACGCCAGAGCAGTTGATGGGCCGGCTGCAGTCACTGGCCCTGGACCCCGAGACCAAGCGACCCAACGCCGACAAAGTCAAGGCTTTCGCCGATGCCAACCCCGACGTGCTGCTTCAGGGTCGCTACTTCGCGGGCCAACCTGTGCCGGCCAGCTATGGCAAGGTGAACTACTGGGGCGTGACGGCCTTCGGTTTTGTCGATGCCTCGGGCAAGAAACAGTTCGGCAAGTGGATCTTCGAACCCGTGGGTGGCACTCAAGGCCTCAGCGACGACGAGGCCAAGGCCAAGGGCGCAGACTTCCTGTTCGACGATCTGCGCCAACGTGTCAAGTCCGACACCGTGGCCTTCGACTTCAACCTGCAGTTGGCGGAGCCGGGCGACAAGATCGACAGTTCCGTGGTACCACTGCCCGAAGGGCGCAAGAAGGTCACCCTCGGTCGGCTGACGATCAAGTCCGTGTCGCCTGACGCCGCCGGACCCTGCGTGGCCATCACCTTCCAACCCACCGTATTGCCCAAAGGCATCGAGCCATCGGCCGACCCGATGATTGCCGCCCGTGTGGCGCCCTATGCGGTTTCGCTGGGCCGCCGCGTGGCCGAAGGCGCCAAACAGTAGGACAGCTGCGGTACGGCCGCATCCGGCGCGACACATCGCCAGCGTCGCCGGATTCGGTCCGCGAGGCTTGGGCAGCCCGCTGCAGTCGGCGGCTTAGCAGCCCCGCGGACTGCATCAACACGGCCAGAACCAGCCATGCCAACGGTGCGGGGCGAACGTGGGCCACCGGCAAAAGCGCAACAGGTGCCCCGAAACCGAGCAAAGCGGCCAGCCAGCGAATGGCGTGCACAGCGCCGGGCGCGCGGCCGTGAAAGAACTCCGGGGCACCCACTGGGGTACCGGCACATGGGGGATGACGTGGTCACGCAGGTGTGCCGCCTTCAGTGCCATGCGCCGGGCCCCGCACGACGGGCAAAACCCGCGCCGCTTGCAGCTGAAGGCAACCAGCTTCTCATGGCCGCAGTCGCCGCAGCGTAGCCTCAGGAAGCCGTGGGCCAGGTTGCCGCACTCAAGGAACGCGTCTAGCTCGTGCTCAACGAACTGTGGTGGTTCGG
>JBIIQD010000425.1:0-3350 GCA_044342265.1 Hydrogenophaga sp.
CCTGCACCGGCACCACGAAGCCATTGCTCTCGAGCTTCTGCCGGATGGCGGGCGAGGTCATGACTTCTTTGAACGCCGCTTCCAGCTTCGCGACGATGGGTGCGGGCGTGCCTTTGGCCACCGACATGCCCGACCAGGAGAGTGCTTCAAAGCCGGGATAGCCCGATTCGGCGACGGTGGGCACGTCGGGGTACAGACCGTTGCGTTGCAGGCTGGAGACCGCCAGCGGGCGCAGCTTGCCGGCCTTGATGTGGGGCAGGGCGCTGTCCTGGTTGATGAACATCATCGGGATCTCGTTGCCCAGCAGAGCGGTCATCATCGGTCCACCGCCGCGGTAGGGGATGCCGGTCATGAAGATGCCCGCGGTCTGCTTGAAGAGCTCCATCGCCATGTGGCCCGAGGCGGCGTGGGTGTAGCCGTAGTCCAGCTTGCCCGGGCTGGCTTTGGCGGCCTTCACCAGTTCGGCCAGGGTCCGGTAGGGCTGGCTGGCGTTGACCACCAGCACGTTCGGGCCGCTGTGCACGTGGCTGAGGTGGATGAAGTCCTTCACCGAGTCGTACTTGAGGTTCGGGTCCAGGCCATGGGCCACCGCGTTCTGGCCCACGCCGGTCTGGATGATGGTGTAGCCGTCGGCCGGCGCCTTGACGCCGCGCTCGGTGCCGATCACGCCACCCGCACCGCCCACGTTTTCCACCACCACCGGCTGGCCCAGCACCTTGGACAACGGCTCGGCCACCATGCGGCCCATCACATCGGACGTGCCACCGGGCGGGAAGGCCACGATGATCTTGATGGGTTTGCTCGGGTAGTCGCTCTGCGCGAAAGCGCCCAGCGGCAGGGCCGCCAGCGTGGACGCGGCGATCAGTTGGCGGCGTTGGATCATGGCGGTGTCTCCTTGGTGGGTGGAAGGAATTTGCCGGTCGAGCCGCCGGCTATGAGGGGGAGCGGTCCAGGGCACCGCCGGGCCGGCTTTGCCGGACGGCCAGTGCCGCCCCCCTGGAGGGGGGTGACGCGAAGCGGCGCGGGGGGTGCTTCATCATGTAATCGGCGCCGGGTTGAACAGCACCAAATCGTTGTGCAGGCCCCATTGTTCGGCCCAGGTCTTGTCGCCGCTGGCCACCGCGAGCATCCGCTCGAAGAGTTCCTGGCCCACGCTGTCGATGCTGGCCTCGCCGCTGGCGATGCGGCCCGCGTTGATGTCCATCAGGTCGTGCCAGCGCCGTGCCAGGTCGTCGCGCGTGGCCACCTTGATCACCGGGCATTCGGCCAGGCCATAGGGCGTTCCGCGGCCGGTGGTGAAGATGTGCAGGTTCATGCCGGCAGCCAGTTGCAGCGTGCCGCAAATGAAGTCGCTGGCCGGCGTGGCGGCGAAGATCAGGCCTTTCTGTTTCACCTTCTCGCCCGGGCCGATCACGCCGTGGATCGGGCCGTTGCCGCTCTTGACGATGGAGCCCATGGCCTTTTCGACGATGTTCGAGAGGCCGCCCTTTTTGTTACCCGGCGTGGTGTTGGCGCTGCGATCGGCCTGGCCGCGCGCCAGGTAGGCGTCGTACCAGCCGAGCTCGCGCACGATGGCCTCGGCCACCTCGGGCGTGGCGGCGCGGCGGGTGAGCTGGTCCACCGCGTCGCGCACCTCGGTGTTCTCGCTGAACATGACGGTGGCGCCGGCGCGCACCAGCAGGTCGGTCGCATAGCCCACCGCCGGGTTGGCGGTGACGCCGGAAAACGCATCGCTGCCGCCGCACTGAACGCCCACCACGAGCTCGCTGGCCGGGCAGGTTTCGCGCTGGCGCCGGTTCAGGCGCTCCAGGTGACCGCGTGCCTGCACGAGGATCGAATCGATCATCGACATGAAGCCGACGTGCTTGTCGTCTTGCAAACACACGACGTCTGGGCCCTGGCGCTGATCGGCAATCGGGATCGCGTTCGACGGAAACAGCCGCTCGGGCTGCAGCTTCTCGCAGCCCAGGCTGAGCACCATCACCTCGCCCCCGAAGTTGGGATTGCTCGCGAGGTTGCGCACCGTGCGGATCGGGATGATGGCGTCGGGCGCGTCGATGGCGACACCGCAACCGTAGCTGTGCGTGAGGCCCACCACACCGTCCACGTTCGGGTACTGCGGCAGCAGGTCTTTGCGGATGCGCTCGACCGCGAACTCAAGCACCCCGGCCACGCACTGCACGGTGGTGGTGATGGCGAGCAGGTTGCGTGTGCCAACGCTGCCGTCGGCGTTGCGGTAGCCCTGGAAGCTGTACCCGCCCAGCGGTGGCAACTCGGCCGGTGGCTGTGGCGCGGGCAGGCCCTGCAGCGAGCGCGCGGCGGGCATCACCAGGCGCTGTTCGCTCACCCAGCCGCCAGCGGCAATGTCCACCGCCGTGTGACCGATGACGACGTTGTAGCGCCGCACGGCGCTGCCTGCGGGCAGGTCGGTCAGGGCGACTTTGTGCCCTTGCGGAATGGCTTGCAGCAGCGTCGGCCCGCCGGGCAGAGCGGTGCCCGATGGCAAGCCCCCATCGTTGACCACCACCGCGACGTTGTCGGCCGGGTGGATGCGGATGGTGCGGGGCGCGGGTGCCATCGGTTCGCTCAAATGGCCGCTGGATTCTTGAAGCGGCCAGCCAGCGCCTGTGCACTGTCGCGCAGCAGGTTCTGGTCGGCGCCGACCGCCACGAACAGGCAACCCTGGGCGATGTAGTGGCGCGCCAGGGTTTCGTCGCCGGTGAGGATGCCGGGCGCCTTGCCGCAGCGCCGGATGCGCGCGATGGCGTCGTCGATCGCGGCGAGCACGTCGGGGTGTTTGGGGTTGCCCAGGTGGCCGAGCGCGGCCGACAGGTCGCCGGGCCCGATGAACACGCCATCGATGCCGTCGACGCCCGCGATCGCTTCGAGGTTGTTCAGACCCTGCACGGTTTCTACCTGCACCAGCACGCAGATTTCATCGGCGCAGCGGTGCGCGTAGTCCTTCACACGGCCATAGCCGCTGGCGCGCGGGGCGCCTGCGAAACCGCGCACGCCGTGCGGCGGATAGCGTGTGTAGGCCACCGCGTTGCGGGCTTCTTCTTCGGTCTGCACATAGGGCACCAGCAGGGTTTGCACCCCGATGTCGAGCAGGCGCTTGAACACCACCATGTCGTTCCACGGCGGGCGCACGATGGCGCTCGCCTTCGTGCCCTTGATCGCCTGCAGTTGCGACAGCAACTCGGGCAGCTCGTTGGGCGAGTGCTCCATGTCGAGCAGCAACCAGTCGAAGCCGCTGTCGGCCAGGATCTCGGTGCTCAGGTGGCTGCAGAGGTGCGACCACAGGCCGATCTGCTGCTGGCCTCCGAGGAGGGCGCGTTTGAAGTGGTTGA
>JBIIQD010000426.1:0-3343 GCA_044342265.1 Hydrogenophaga sp.
GCACTTCTTGGCGGATCAGCTGGATGTTGACCACCAGCGGGGTGATCAGCGCAGAAATGCCCAGGATGAACAGCACGTTGAAGATGTTGCTGCCCACGACGTTGCCGATGGCGATGTCGGTCTTGCCGTCCATCACGGCGCCCACCGACACGGCGACTTCCGGAGCGCTGGTGCCGAACGCGACGATGGTCAGGCCCACCACCAGCGGCGAGATGCCAAACGACAGCGCCAGTTTGGACGCGCCACGCACCAGCAACTCGGCGCCAGCCACCAGGGCCACAAGACCCGCCAGAAACAAACCAAAGGTCAACATGCCGTACTCCGTAGAAGATGGAAACTGTGCAATGGTGCCACGGGCGCTGCCTGACCCCTCGCTCAATGACTCGATCCCGTCGGTGACAATCCATCCCAACCTCCAGGCGCCATTCCCTTGAACGACGATCCCATCGACCCACCCGCCGGGCCATTGGCGCGCGAAGCCCTGGCGCTGGCCGCGTTCGACCACGTGGTTTCGCGCCTGGACGGGTTTCGTCCCCGCGCCGGACAGCGTGAGATGGCGGCGCACATCGCCCAGACCTTGAGCACGGTGGACTGGCCGCCCAAACCCGAGAAGAACGAGAGCCCGCCACCGCCGGGGCCGCGCGCGATTGCGGTGGTGCAGGCTGGCACGGGGGTCGGCAAGTCGGCCGCCTACGCCGCGACCGTGATTCCGCTGGCGCTGGCGCAGCAAAAGCGCGTGATGATCTCGACCGCCACCGTCGCGCTGCAGGAGCAGTTGATCGCCAAAGACCTGCCGGCGCTGGCGGCGGTGCTGCCGCAACCCTTTGCCTTCGCGCTGGCCAAGGGGCGCGGGCGATATGTGTGCCGCCTCAAGCTCGACCAGATGGCTGGCGGCGACCTGGCCACGTCCGACCTGTTTGGCGACGAGGCCGACGACAAGCCCCGGGGCGACGCGCTGGAACGGGTTTGGGCCGAGCGCGGGCGCGTGTACGAACGCTGGGGCCAGATGCTGGATGGCGGCGATTGGGACGGCGACCGCGATCGCCTGGGCGAACCACCCGAAGGTGACCTGTGGAGTCCCGTCGCGGCCGAGCGCCACACCTGCACGGCGCGCCATTGTCCGAGCTACAACAGCTGCAGCTACTACCGGGCGCGCGCCAGGCTGGCGCAGGCGCAGGTGATCGTCGTCAACCACGACCTGCTGCTCGCGACGCTGGGCATGCACGCGTTGCCCGACCCTTCGGATTGCTACCTGGTGTTCGACGAGGCGCACCATCTCGGGGCTGTGGCGCAGGGGCAGTTCACCGAAAGCATGGACCTGATGCGTGGCGGCTGGCTGGACAAGCTGCCGCGCGCGGTGACCGACGTGGCAGGCGCCATCAGCCATCGCCTGGCGGTGGACGTTTCGACGCTGGCGCGCGAGCTCAAGGCTGCGCAGGCCGAGCTGGCGCGGCGCGCGATGGCGCGGCTGGCCGAGTCGCCCGAGTGGCTGGCCCTCTCGGGCAAGCAAGGTGGCATGCGACCGCGCAACGGGCGCGATGGCGGCGCCGGATTCGAGTTCAATGTGCCCAACGCGACCGAGCGGCTCGAAGGCGGTGTGCTGCCCGTGGATTGGAGCGAGACCGTGGGCCAGATCGCGGGACGCGCCGGGTCGCTGCTCAAGGAACTGGAACTGATCGCGGCGCAACTCAAGGTGCTGGCGCGTGACGAACCCAGCGAAGGCGCCCGCTGCGCCCAGCTGTACAGCCGCATCGGCAACTTTGCGCCGCGCCTGCAACACATGGCAGCGACGGCGGACTTGTGGTTGCAAGAACCGGTCGCCGGCCAGGCGCCGCTGGCGAAGTGGCTTGAAGCGGGTATCCAGAACGGGCTGGTCACGCTCAGTGCCCACGCCTGCCCGCTCAACCCGGGCGGTCTGCTGCGCGCCCACCTCTGGAGCCAGGTGCGGGCAGCGGTCGCGACCTCGGCCTCGTTGGTGACGTGTGGCAGCTTTGACCACTTTCTGCACGAGAGCGGCCTGGCGTTTGACGACGATGTGCATTCGCGCGAGGTGCAAAGCCCGTTCGACCACGCCAGCCAGGGGCGCTTGGTGGTGGTGCAGACGCAAAGCGATCCGAAAGACGTTGAGGCCTATTCGCGCGAGATGCTCGACTTGCTGATGGACGACCTGCGCGAAGTCAGGCGCGGCGCGCTGGTGCTGTTCACCTCGAAGGCGCTGATGCGGCGCGCGCAGGACCTGCTGGAGCGCGGCCTGCACAGCGACCTGCGAGACAAGGTGTTGGCGCAAGGCGAGTCCTCGCGCACGCAGCTGCTCAAGCGCCACGCCGATCGCGTGGCCGACGGAGAGGCCTCGATCCTGTTTGGCCTGCAGTCTTTCGGGGAGGGTCTGGATCTGCCGGGAGAGCTGTGCGAATGGGTGTTCATCACCAAGCTGCCGTTCGCCTCACCGAGCGACCCGGTGGGCCAGGCGCGCGCCGACTGGCTCAAGGCCCAGGGCCGCGACCCGTTCAGCGAACTGGTGGTGCCCGCGACCGGCGCCCGCCTGCTGCAATGGACCGGCCGCGCATTGCGCACCGAAACCGATGTGGCCGTGGTGGTCTGCTACGACGCGCGGCTGCTGCGCCAGAGTTACGGTCGGCGCATGCTCAAGGGTTTGCCGCCGTATAAAGTGCAGCGGCGGGAAAGCACAGGTATCCTGATTGATATTCCACGCTAAACGAGAGCAACATGATCTACGCCACCCTCAAACTGCTGCACGTCCTGTCCATCGTCGTCTGGATCGGCGGCATGGTCTTTGCCCACTTCTTTCTGCGCCCGGCCGCGATGCAGCTGCCGCCGCCGCAGCGCGTGCCGCTGATGCACGGCGTCCTGCAGCGCTTCTTCTCAGCCGTGCTGGTGGCCATCGTGATCGTGCTGGTCACCGGGCTGTGGATGATCGGCCGGGTGGCCAAGGAGACGGTGCAGGCCGGGCTGGCTTTCAACATGCCGCTGGACTGGACCCTCATGGCCGCGCTGGGCGTGCTGATGATGGCGATCTTTGGTCACATCCGTTTCGGGCTGTTCAAGCGCTTGAGCCGCGCCGTGACCGCGAGCGACTGGCCCGCCGGTGCAGCGGCGCTGGCGTCGATCCGTACCTGGGTCGGATTGAATCTGGTGCTCGGTGTGGTGATCGTTGCCATCACGCTGCTGATGGCTTGAAGCAGGCTCAGGGCTTCACCGCCCAGGGCGGGGGCTGTTGATCGCCCCACATCCGTTGGCCGATCCAGCGCAGCGCTGCGGTCGGTGGCCGCTCGCTGGTCTGTGAGGCAGGCACGGAGCCCACTGCGTCCACAGGACCAAGGTC
>JBIIQD010000427.1:0-3340 GCA_044342265.1 Hydrogenophaga sp.
GGTGCCATGGTGCGCAGCAGCTACCACGCCGACCAGCAGGCGCACCAGGCGCTGAACGGGCAGCAGACCGCGGCAGTACCTGCGGCCCAATGAGCGCCAACGCCCTGGCGCTGGGGGCTGTCGCGCTTTGGGCTTCGCTGGCCGCGCTCGGCCTGGCTTTGTCACATGTGCCGCCGTTCCTGCTGACAGGCTTGTCGCTGTTGATCGGCAGCCTGATCGCGCTGCCGCTCTCGCGCTTTGACTGGGTCCAGTGGCGGGTGCCGATGAGCACGCTGGCGCTGGGGGTGTACGGCCTGTTCGGCTTCCACTTTCTGCTGTTCATTGCGCTGAGGCATGCGCCGCCGGTGCAGGCCAATCTCGTGAACTACCTCTGGCCGCTGGGCATCGTGGTCATGGCGCCGCTGTTCCTGCCGGGCGTGACGCTGTCCCGGCGCCATGTGTTGGCTGCCGTGCTGGGGTTTGCCGGTGCAGCGCTGGCGATCCTGGGACGCGGCGGTTCGACTGATGTGGTCTGGGCCTGGGGCTACATCCCGGCGGCCGCCTCAGCATTCATCTGGGCCAGCTATTCGCTGATGACAAAGCGGGTGGCACCCTTCCCCACCGCCGCCATCGGCAGCTTTGCCCTGGTTTCAGGGCTGCTGTCGCTGGCGTGTCATATGGCACTGGAGCCATCGGTGGCGCTCTCGGGACAAGACTGGATACTGATCGCGCTGCTGGGTCTGGGGCCGCTGGGGGGCGCGTTCTTTCTCTGGGACGCAGCGCTCAAGCGCGGCGACGCGCGGCAGATCGGCGTGCTGAGTTTCCTCACCCCGCTGTTGTCGACGCTGACACTGCTGGTGATGCGTGGCGAAACGCCAAGCCTGTCAGTAGCGGTCGCGGCGGCGATGATCATTGGCGCGGCCGTGATCGCGACCCGCCGGTAGACAGCGAAGGCTCAGTCCGCCATCAGCGCCGCCGGGTCCTCGGCCGCGAGCACGCTCTGCGCCCAGGTTGCCAGCTTGCCGGTATCGCAGCGCAGTATCTGCTGTTTGACCGCCAGGATCTGCGACGGGTGCATGGAAAAACTGCGCAGCCCCAGGCCTAGGAGCAGTCTTGTCATCGTGACATCGCCCGCCATTTCGCCGCACACGCTCACGCCTTTGCCTTGGGCCTTGCTTTGGGCAATGGTGTTGGCCACGAGGTGCAGCACCGCCGGATGCACTGGATCGTAGAGGTGGGCCACCGCTTCGTCGGCGCGGTCGATGGCCAGCGTGTATTGGATCAGGTCATTGGTGCCAATGGACAGGAAGTCGAAGTGGCGCAAGAACAGCGGGATGGTCAGCGCCGCCGCAGGCACTTCGATCATTGCCCCCAGCCGCACGATGCCGTGGACTTGTGAGCGCTTGTTCAACTGGGCGCGGGCCTTGTCGACCAGGGCCAGTGTCTGTCGGATCTCGCCCGCGTGCGCGAGCATGGGAATCAGCAAGTTGATGGGGCCAAAGGCCGCTGCTCTAAGGATCGCGCGCAGCTGAACCAGGAACATCGCTGGGTCCGCCAAACTCCAGCGGATCGCGCGCAGGCCCAGCGCCGGATTGAGGTGGTCTTCACCGGCGCGCGCCGCGGTGCGGTCCAGCGGTTTGTCGGCACCGACGTCCACGGTACGGATCGTGACCGGCAAACCCTGCATGCCTTCGACCGCGCGACGATACGCCTGGAACTGCTCTTCTTCGTCAGGCAGCTTGCCGTTGCGGCCCATGAACAGGAATTCGGTGCGAAACAGCCCGACCCCGACGGCCCCGACCTTGAGCGCAGCGACCGCGTCGTCAGGTTGTTCGATGTTGGCCAGCAGTTCAATTTTCTGACCATCGAGCGTGACCGCTGGTGTGTTTTTCAGCCGCGACAGGCGCTCGCGCTCGACCTCTCCCTGGCGCTGCTTGAAGCCGTACTCAGCGAGCAGAATGGGCGACGGATCGATCACCACCACGCCAGCATCACCGTCGATGATGACCCAGTCGTCCTGGTTGATCAGGTGGCTGGCTGAGCGCGCGCCGACCACCGCCGGGATGTCCATGCTGCGCGCGACGATGGCGGTGTGGCTGGTCTTGCCGCCCACGTCGGTGACAAAGCCGGCGAAAGCGCTCTGCTTGAACTGCAGCATGTCGGCCGGCGACAGGTCGTGCGCGATCAGCACCAGCGGCACATCCACCGAGGGGTCCAGCAGTGCGTCCGGCGCACCCGCCACGGCGGCGGCAGGCGCAGCCACTGGCGACGCCACGCCACGCATCCACCGCAACATGCGCTCGACCACCTGCTCCAGGTCGGCCTTGCGTTCGCGCAGGTAGGGATCCTCCATGTCGTCGAACTGGCGCGCGATCACTTCCAGCTGCGCAGTCAACGCCCATTCAGCGTTGTAATGCCGCTCCGTGATCCAGTGCTTGACACCGCTGATGAGCTGTTCGTCCTGCAACAGCATGAGGTGCACGTCCAACAAAGCGCTCAGCTCGGGGTGTGCATCGTGCGACCCCAGTTGACCCAGGTTGAGCTGCACCCGCTCGATCTCTTCGGCGACGCCATTGCGCGCCAGGCGCAGGCGCTCGATCTCGGCCTCGACCTGGTCCAGCTTGACGAAGTAGTGCGCGACATCGATGCGGCTGGAGGCCACGATCACCGCCCGCCCGATGGCAATGCCCCGAGATACCGCGAGACCGTGGACAGTGAAACTCATTCGCCTTCGCCGAACTTGTCGTTGATCAAGGCGAGGATCGCGTCCATCGCTGCCTGCTCGTCGGGACCACTGGTCTCGACCTCGACCTGGGCGCCGATACCCGCAGCCAGCATCATCACGCCCATGATGCTCTTGGCGTTGATCTTGCGGTCGCCCCTGGACATCCAGACCTCGCAGGCGTGGCTGCCAGCGAGCTTGGAGAGTTTGGCCGATGCGCGAGCGTGCAGCCCGAGCTTATTGCTGATGGTCGCGGTGGTCTTGATCATGGGTCGCTCTTCTGGCCTGGTTCTGCGGCGCGGTCACCGCCACCTGGATCACCCCCTGTGTGGCCCCCACCATGGCGCGCGACACCAGCGCGTCCATCGACTCATGCCGGTAAGAGACAGTGCGCAGCAGCATCGGCAGATTGACCCCCGCAATCAGCTTGGAGCGCACGCCATCGACCAGCTTCTGTGCCACGTTGCACGGCGTGGCGCCAAACACGTCGGTCAGCACCAGCGTCTGTGGCAGGTTCAACTGCCGCATCAGCACACGGGCTTGCGCCAGCGATTCTTCGGGAGGTGTATTGGGCAGTACATCCAGCGCCGACACCGCGTCTGCGCTGTCGGGAAACACGTGCAGCACACAAGACCGCAG
>JBIIQD010000428.1:0-3338 GCA_044342265.1 Hydrogenophaga sp.
CGCGCCCGGGTGGCCGGAGTTGGCGGCCTGCACCGCGTCCATGGCGAGCGCGCGGATGGCGTTGGCCTGGGTCTGGGCGCTCACAGGGGTGGCGGGGGCGGGAGCGGTGGGGGTGATGGCGTCAGGCATGGACTGGTGCGGATGGGACAACAGGGAGGGGTGGCTGGGACCGGGCGAATCTGCGATTTTATCGGGCTGGCTTCGCTGCCCGTTCCATCGATGCCCTGCCGGGCGCCCGCTCCTGCCGCTGCGGGCCCGGCGGGGCGCCGTAAACTGTGCGCATGAGCGCTTCCGCCATCATCCTGGCCGCTGGTCGTGGCACACGCATGCGGCCTCTGACCGACCACACGCCCAAGCCGCTGCTGGTGGTGCAGGGCAAGCCGCTGATGCAGTGGCCCATGGAGGCCTTGCACGCGGGCGGTTTCCTGCATCTGGTGGTCAACACCGCCTGGCTGGGCGAGCAAATCCCGGCGCACTTTGCCGACTGGTCTGCGCTGCACCCGGGCAGCCACATCAGCTATTCGCACGAGGGCGTGGATTTCGGGTACGCGCTGGAAACAGCGGGCGGCATTGCACGGGCGCTGCCGCGACTCAACGAGGTGTTCTGGGTGCTGGCGGGCGACGTGTACGTGCCGGGCTTTGCCTTCACCGCAAGGGCGGTCGACCGGTTTGCCGCCAGCGGCGCGCTGGCTCACCTCTGGCTGGTGCCGAACCCGTCGCACAACCCGAACGGCGACTTCGGGCTGAGCGACCAGGGTCTGGCCCTCAACAGCAAACAAGGCGAGCGCTTCACCTACAGCACCATCGGCCTGTACCGGCGCGCGCTTTTTGAGGCGCCGTGGTGCGACATCCTGCCCGGCAACCCGCAGGGCACCGCCGCACCGCTGGCGCCGCTGCTGCGCCGGGCCATGGACGCGGGGCGGGTGAGCGCCGAGCTGTACACCGGGCCCTGGACCGATGTGGGCACGCCCGAGCGGCTGAAGGAGTTGGGGTAGGCGCCCGCGCCGCCTGCGGCGCCAGCCCCCCCAAGGGGGGCGCATCCAGCGGCCCGGCAAAGCCGGTTCCGCGGATGCCCTGGACAACACCACGGCGCTCGCAAAACACGGAGAATGCCAGCATGGACGCACACACCTCCCACGCCCTCTACACCCAACGGCGCGCCCGCCTGGCTGCACAACTCGGCCCTGGCGGTGTCGCCATCTTGCCGACCGCGCCCGAGCAGCCGCGCAACCGCGACAGCGACTTTCTCTACCGGCACGACAGCTATTTTTATTACCTCACCGGCTTCACCGAGCCCAACGCCTGGCTGGTGATCACCGGCGAAGGGGAGAGCACGCTGTTCTGCAACCCGAAAGACGCCGAGCGCGAGATCTGGGACGGCATCCGCTTGGGGCCAGCGGCGGCGCCCGAGGTGCTGGGCGTACAGGCCGCCCACCCGGTGACCGAGCTGGACCAGCGCCTGCCGAAACTGCTGGAGAACCGCAGCGTGGTCTGGTACCCGTTCGCCACGCACAAAGGGCTGGACAGCCGCATCAACGGCTGGCTGCAACCAGTGCGCGCCCGCGTGCGCTACGGCGCGCTGTGCCCGGAACAGCAGCGCGACCTGTGCGGCCCGCTCGACGAGATGCGGCTGATCAAAGACGCGCACGAGCAGGACACGATGCGCCGCGCGGCGCAGATCAGCGCGCGCGCCCACATCCGCGCCATGCAACGCAGCGCCGCCATGCTGCGCGCGGGGCAAGACGTGCGCGAGTACCACCTGGACGCCGAGTTGCTGCACGAGTTCCGCCAGCACGGGTCGCAGTACCCGGCCTATGGAAGCATCGTCGCCGCCGGTGCCAATGCCTGCGTGCTGCACTACCGCGCCGACGCCGCGCCCATCCGCAGCGGCGAGCTGGTGCTGATCGACGCCGGTTGCGAGCTGGACGGTTACGCCTCCGACATCACCCGCACCTTCCCCGCGAATGGAAAGTTCACCGGCCCGCAGCGCACGCTGTACGACCTGGTGCTGGCCTCGCAGGATGCCGCCGTGGCCGCGACGAAGCCCGGCCAGCGTTTTGTTGACCCGCACGAGGCCACGTTGGCGGTGCTGGCGCAGGGCCTGCTCGATGTGGGCCTGCTGGACACCAACAAGGTCGGCAGCGCGCAGGACGTGATCGCCAACCGCAGCTACTTCCCGTTCTACATGCACCGCACCGGCCACTGGCTGGGCATGGACGTGCACGACTGCGGCGGCTATGTGGAGCCCAGCGAGCTGGGCACAGTCAACGAGCGCAAAGATCCGCTCTCCGGCGAGATCATCAAAGACCGCCCCAGCCGCATCCTGCGCCCCGGCATGGTGCTGACCATCGAGCCCGGCCTGTACGTGCGTCCGGGCGAAGACGTGCCCGAACAGTTCTGGAACATCGGCATCCGCATCGAAGACGACGCCATCGTCACCGAAACCGGCTGCGAGCTGATCAGCCGCGGCGTGCCGGTGAAGGCCGACGAGATCGAAGCGCTGATGCGCGCTTGACTCGGCGCAAGCTCTTGGTGCAGGGCATGCGGAAATACAGCCGCATCCATATGTCGTTTTTGCGGGTAGAGCGGCTTTTTCGGTTCGTCTAGAGTGGCACGGGCTGTGGCGGTGTCTTGCAAACTTTTTTCTGCTCGGACACATCCTCGTTGAGTTATTGGAGCCGGCGGTAGGCACGGGGGAACCCCATGCTTTGGGAGGCTGCCGTGCTTGTGAAAAGTGTGCTGTCAGGTATCTACCGTTCTTTGTTTCTCTGCTCCTGGACTATTGGTGGTCGTTTCCATGGTGTTGTGGAATGTGAGGTAGTCGTTCGCAGCTTTGCCCGGTGCGGCGACACTGTCCGATGGCGTCTAGCCAGACATGCCCATGTCCCACGCACCCAACTTGGCAAATGGCTGCGTGGGCCTCCTGTGCTTCTGCGAGAATGTGATTCGATTGCTGCCGGGTAAGTATTGCCCCGCGCTTAAACCCCAACCTTCCGACCCCCCACAGCACAGCGGTGTGCATCAACACCAGTTCCGCTCTAAGGCGCAGCCGGTCAGCCTCCACTTCTGCGATGTGGCCTGCGTGGTCTCGCTGAAGCACGTCCATGCGCTGCTGCAAAGAGGCGAGTTTCCGCACCAAGGCACTGTGTTCGCGCGATATCAGCCCTTGCGCACTGCATTCCCGCGGAGATGTCATTGCACGGACTCAGGGGCAAGGTGCCAAAGCGGGGTGGGCCGCAGATCCCGGCGGGCGGTGGAAGGTCCTTCTGCTTCAGCTTGCCATCGCGTGCGCAAGTTGGCCAGCATGCATCGCATAGGGGGCGTCATCGCGGGATGTT